>JAQICV010000105.1 GCA_027858315.1 Candidatus Woesearchaeota archaeon | reverse complement strand
AGATTATTCCAATCTATCTTATTTTCTAAATGAGGGAACTTTTGAAAGTGAGCAATAATTTCATCTTTCTGTTCCTGAGATAAAGAAGGAATTTTATTGATTAAATGATCTTTCTTTTCTACTAAGTCAATCAATAGGGAGTCTATATTATATTGTTTATTATCTAGAAACTCCTGTATTAAATTCATACTATATACCACCTCTAAATTTTGTAACTATTCTACTATATATAGTTAGTAAGGGAGACAGTAGGTTAATGAGTGACATAATAAATCAAGCAAACTTAAAAGATATAACAAAGGATATACTAGTACACCCAGAAGATGATATGGATTATCTTGAAAAAGTAATGAAAGAACATGATTTCTCTAATGCTGATTATTATGCACTGGCAAAAGCTTTTAATTCAATTAAAGGAAACCCTAGTTTAACAGAAGATAAAAAAAGAGATTTAGTATTTTCTTCATGGAAACTTATCTATAGAACAAAACCCCCTACCATTAAAGAATTCCTTACTACTGAATATATAGGATCGGTAGCTGAGTCTTTATTCCCTGAAGTTAGAAAAGTATTAACGGAGTTCTTTGACTTCTCTAAGCCCTATAGAAATGCTATACTAGCTCAAAGTATAGGTTCTGGAAAAGCACAATCCCTTGACTCTTTAGTATATACTCCTGAAGGGTATACTAGAATGGGTGATATAAAAATAGGACAAGAAGTATGTACTCCTAATGGTAAAACAGCTAAAGTTAAAGCTATATTTCCACAAGAAGGTAAAAGAGAATTATATGAACTTATTTTTAAAGATGGAAGAAAAGTAATTGCAGATAAAGATCATTTATGGAAAGTGTATTGTTCTAATTGGAAAAAGAAAGGAGATATAAAAGCAACTCCAAATTGGTCAATAAAAACTACTAAAGAAATATTAGACTTAGGACTCTATAGAAAAAATAATAGAAAAGAACCTAAATGGAAAATACCTTTAACAAAACCTGTAGATCATAATGAAAAATCTCATTATATTAAGCCCTACCTATTAGGATGTTTAATAGGGGATGGTAGTATGATTAAAGGAAATGCAATAAGACTAACTACCATTGATTCAGAGATATTAGAGAGTTGTACTAATGACCTACCAGAGGGCTATAGATTAAGACCTACTATAAATCCTATACAGTATATTCTAGTAAGAGAAGGTGATTTACATTACCCTACTAATGACATAAAAGATGAATTAAGACAACTTAGTCTATTTGATAAAAGAAGCCATGAAAAGTTTATTCCTAGTGAATATCTATATGACTCTGTAGAAAATAGAATAGATTTACTACAAGGATTAATGGACACTGATGGAAGTGTAGCTATTGGAGGTAGAAGACTACAATTTTCTACCACCAGTTTAAAACTAGCTAATGATGTTCAACAGTTAATACGATCTTTGGGTGGAATTGCTTCTTTATCTGAATCTGATAGAAGAGATAGAAAAGAAGTAAATCATAATCATATAAATTATACAGTATCCGTTCATCTACCTAATAGTGATTTCCCTGTTTTCCGACTTAATAGAAAACAGGATAGACTAAATGAAAAGTTTAGTAGAAGTACCAGAAATACTACTCAAAATCTTGCTATAATAGATATCAAAAGAATAGAAGATAATTATGCACAATGTATTTCATTAGATGATGAAGATCATTTATATTTAACGGATGATTATACTGTTACTCATAATTCGTTTGCAACCTCTCTGATATCTCTCTATGAGATGTATGTTTTATATCACTGTAGAGATGTAAAAAAATTATTAGGGCAATCTTCAGCTACTAATCTAGCTATTGTATTTATATCATTTACTGAAAATAAAGTTAAAGAAGTATTAGCTGAAATATTACAGAATATGATGGTATCATCCCCTAAGTTTTCAAGGTGTCAAACCCTAGATCAAATGAATAGAAAAAGAAAAAATGATTCATCTCAAATATACTGGACTACAGCAGGGTCAACAAACTTCATGACTGTAGGTGATCTAAATGTAAAAGTAACTTCATCACTCTCTCGTTTATTAGGTTTATCTACTCCACTGGTAACATTATCAGAGATGAATTTCTATAGTGAAGCTAATAAATCACCTGAAGAAGCTTTAACAGTTTATCAGAAAGCTATTGACCGTGTATATTCACGATTACATGGACACCCTCTAGGTAGAACAGTATTAGACTCTTCTCCTCATGATAGAACTCTCCCTATAGAAAACTATGTCTGGAATACAATAAGGAAAGACCCTATTAAATATAATAACTACTATATGGTAACAGGATCACAATGGGATATGAGTAGCTTTAAACCTGATTATCCTTTATTCCATGAGCAAGGTCTATCTATCCCTGCTTATATAGGATCAGGATCAAAAGACCCTAGAATAATTAGCCCTAATGAATTAAAAGATTTCCATGATGATGAAATTATTCATATTCCTGAAGACCTAAGACAGCAAGCAGAAACTAGACTAAAAGAAACTATTCGTGACTATGGAGGTGTTCCAATGGGAGGGGATGATGTATTAATTAGAAATAATATAATATTAGATAACCTTTTTAATGATAGTTTAAGAAATATTTATTTGGGGATTAAAGCACCTTCTGATGTTAACCCTGAAGGATTAATATGGGAACAGGTTAAGAATAAGTTCTTTATTAAATCTTCAAAAGAGAAATATGAGTTTTATAGATACCCTAATGCTACTAGATATGTAAGTGTGGACCAATCTATATCGGGAGATACTACTGGAATTGCTATGAGTCATGTAGAGATTAATAATGATGGAGAATTAGTTTATGTAACAGATTTTACCCTAGCTATACCCCCAAATAAAAAAAGAATTAATATGGATGCAATAAAACTCTTTATTCATGATCTTAGAAGATATGGAAATATCAAGATAGGCTGTATAAGTTTTGACCGATTCAGTTCAGAGCCTACAATACAGTATTTAAAGCTTCATGGATTTAATGTAGAAAATCTATCTGTAGATATTACTATGAGTCCTTATCTAAATTATGTATCACTGATGGAACAGAATAGAGTTAAAATGGGTAGAAATATCTATATGAAGAACAATCTAAAATCTCTTAGAATTGTAGAAACACCAAGGGCAAAGAAGAAGAAAATAGATCATCTTATAGGTACTATAGACTCCACCAATGCATCAACTGAATGGGATATATCAAGGATAGGATATTATGCAAAAGATATCAGTGATGCTGTAGTAGCTTCAGTAGAACTAGCTGTGATGTATGGGTCTAAATCCCCAAGGTATATATATAGTGAAGAAAGCCTTACAAACAGAAATGTAAGCAAGGCTATGATGAAAGATAAAATCAAAGGAATGTATAGCTTGGTTTAACTATTTCTGATAGATTTTATATCCAGAAGTATTTTTAATAAGTTTGTATCCAAGCTTTTCTGTCTCAGGAATTCTTTGAAAACCACTTGCAGTTTGAACACCAAAATAACATAGGTCTAAAATAGCTGTATCATCTTCTACAGGATATTTATATTCATTTTCAATATAGCTCATTATCAGTTTATTTTTTCTAATTACTGCATTTTTAATAGATTCAAAAATATCTTTATTCCTTGTAGTATGGAATACTTCTTTACATACTTTTTCTACATCAGCAATAATGTCTTTTTCAATCTCAATAGGAACTACATTCAGTACAAAAGAAGTAAATCCAATATCAAACTTCTCTTTAGGTAGACTGTTAGAAACACATCCTATTTCATAACCATCACAGGAGCTACCATTATAAGGGTCATAGGCATATACGGTTAAACCTTGTTCTCTAAGAAACTCAGCATTTCTACCATATTTACCAGCACCATAGTCTAATACAGTTTTATTATTAAAATAACCTTTTTCATATAAGAATCTTATAGCTGGAGCAACACTACCCTGAATGGAAGTACCCCCTGTTTCCAGAGGGTTTCCCATATAGTAACCTCTATCAGGGAAAGGTCTAGCTATTCCTTTCATCTACCATTTTCCTAAAATCTTTACTGTTCATATCACTAATAAAAATCCATTTTGCTTCATCATCATAGAAAATTTTCTTTTTATAGTCATTAAGATAAATAGTATTTTCAACAATATTAAAATCATCTACTAAGGCTTGTTCTTGTTCTACTACAAGTCTATCTATATATCCCTGCATTTCTTTAAGGAGCATATAGAACTCCCCTTGAACAATTTTATCAGTTTGTTCCTTATTATAGAAATATCTAATAATATCTTTTTCCATTTGTCTTTTACTTTTAGCAAAATACTTAGGAACTTCTTTTAAGCTGTTATGCTTTGCTTCCATATCTACCTCCATAGATTTTAATAATCCCACTCATAATAAATCTCTTCACAAATATCACATAGATCATATTCACTATCGTCTAGTTCTTTATCACAAACACTACATAATTGTAGTTCTACTACCACTTCAGTTTCTACTTCTTGTTTGGAAGATCTCACTTTATTTAAACCTCTCTTTTTTTAGTTTACCTTTGAATAGTTAAAGCCAGATTAATAAGGCTTTCTGAACTTACAGAATAATTTTCAATCTCCCTTATTACTTTACCATAGTAGTATTCCCCCTGTTCTAATTTATTACCAGCAAGATAAGCATTTATACCAATATTATATGACATAACCGCACCTTTCATATCATAGTTTAATCTATTAATTAAACTGTCCATATACATAAAACAAAATTCAATAGATTGCTCAGGACAAAAAGGGTCAAACTCTCCATCAAAGAATGTTTCACCAAAATAGTCTATATACTGTGAATTAGCCTGTACTAGTCCATAATCATAAGTACCATTACTATTTTGATTACTCACTGTAGTATGATCCCACTTAGACTCTACAGTAATAATACCATAGATATATTCTAATGGAACAATCGGATATCGATAATGTAAATCTATAACAATCTCTTGATATTCTTCAGGTATTACCGCTATAAAAGTCTGAGAATAAGAGAGTGTAGATATAGTTAACTCTGAATCATTTTGTAGTTCTGATTCTTCTACATTAGTTATATTATTTAAACCAAAAGCTACCATAGCTAGTAGTAGTAGAAAGCTTATAATATAAAAAGCTAGCACCATCATTTTTCTAATATTATTCATTTTAATTTCTCCTTTATTTGATTCATGATAAACTTTGTTCTATCAAAAGTCAAGGTTTTATATTTATTTATTTTAGTGTCTACTATATATTCATTGGAGGTTCCACTAATTAATCCAAGAGTATATATATATACCCACCACTCTGAAATTTGAATTCCTGATTTATGAAAAATTGCTTCTTGATCATTATCATTTAGAACAATATAAAAATCAGATTGTTCATTAACTAAACCATCTGGATAAACAACATACCACCAATCTGAAATTTGTTTTCCAGTTTCATCAAAAATTGCTTTTTTTTCATCGTCATTTATTCTTATATTATATTTCATTTCATTTTTTCCTTTAGTTGATCCATGATAAATTTTGTTCTATCAAAAATTAGTGTTCTTCTTTCACCTTCTTCTGAACAAATTCTATATTCACTGGAAGTTCCATCAACTAATCCCTCAAGGTAAATATCATACCACCAATCTGAAAGCTGTTGTCCAGATTCATCAAATATAGCACAATTATTATTTTTATGTTTTATATGTTTATACACTATTTATGCCACCTCATAGTAGTATAATGAATGAGGAAGATATTGTCAAGTATCTGATAGGGCTAGATTTGAACTAACATCACTATTAAAGGAATTACTCTTTACATAGCATTTTCCCAGTATAAAAAGATTATTTATCTTTTTATCGCTTAAACTACCTATCAACTATAAACATAGCTACTTAATTCACAGTTAAGAAGCTAATAAATCATCTAAAATAGTTTTAAGTTCTGGATATTTCTCTATAGGTAGAGTATAAGGTGCTAAAGTAAATTTTCTCCAAGTGACATATTTCATAGCTCTCACTCTAGGCTTTAAAATTTGTAGAGCTATTAGTTGTTTATTTGTATTGTCACTGTTAGGTAAGTTCACCTTAAATATAATAATTTGTCCTACTTTAACACTATCTACAAATTTAAAATATCCTTCTATAGGAAGAACATCATATAGATGAAAATGAGATTCTGTTTGATTAGCAGTTTCAAAAGTTATAGGTATTTCATTATCAGGAAAATCAATATAAGCAGTAATAATATCATTAGTTCCTAGAGTTATTTCTACATCTCCATAATGATTTATTTCTTGTTCTGTTAAAGCTATAGCATTGACTTCATTTCCTACCATGTCTATGTGGATATCAAAGTTTTTTTGTTTCCATTCATGGGTTCTTTGTTCAAGAATATCTTGTAGACTCACTTAGTTATTCCTCCAATAGATGTTTAATTAATTCCTCTACGGTATAGTTATCATTTAAGAACCCTTTAATTTTATTATCAAAGGATTCTTTTTTATTTTCCCAAGCATTATAACATATAGCAAGAGCCTGTTTTTGAGGATATTCATTACCTATCTTTTTCATACAGCGACTAATAAAATCATTCTTTTTTTCGTCTTTTTCTGGTTTAGGTATAGGCATAAGAATATCCTCTTTTAACTTACAGTATTACAGGGTCATAACCTAGCATTTGCATGGTTATATCTACAGTCAAAGGATCACCAGAGTCTTCATCAAAAGTTAATCCAGACATATTAGAAGGAAAACACCCTTGAAAAATCCAACCGTTAGAAAGTTGATTTCCACCAGTATCCACAGGAGCTACAGAAATAGGAAATCTGATAACACTTTCAGGAGCCATTACACCAGTAACAGAGTCCCTACACAAACGTAACCAAGTTAAAAAACCTAGATAAATATCATAGTTCCTATCTACTCTAAAGGAGAATGAGAACTCTGTAGGCACTTCAGACATTCCAGAACGTCTTTGAAATTTAGTACCATTCTTTGTAATTTCATATAGACCAATAGAATACTCAGGAATATCAATCGTCAATAACCTTAAATTGGTTTGTGCTAAATCCCTTACACCAGGAAAAGGTGGAAGAGTTAATTCAAACTGGTTAGCTAAAGCATCTTCAGTGAATTGTTGTATAATTTTTATAGACATATTATTTACCTCTCAATCAATAATTTATTTTTCTTATTATAATAGTTACTGTCTTTTAAAAAGGTTGTAATCATATTTTCTATATTATTCTGTTCCAAATAAGATATTCTTAATAAAGGTATATTTTTTTCTTTACAATAATTTGTTTTAATTAAGTCATTCTCTTTTATTCTATCTAAGGAACCAAAAATAGTTACTTCATGAAAATGTTGTTCACCATCATATTCTATAAGTCCTAATAAGTTTTCTTTAGATTTGTCTTTATATATTGAAAAATCAAAAGGTAGAACATTAATCTTTTTACAATCTTCAAAAGTCTTTTGCATTTCGTGATATATACCTATTTTTTTTTAAAATAACTCAATCTTATATTCATTTTTAGATATAGTATTATTACATTTAGGGCATCTAGCACCATTGTTCATGTGGTTAGAAGCTATCTGCCAGAAAATATAGTTATGTTTTTTACATTTAATCTGTACTTTTTCAGTAAGTACCTTAAAATCTACTAGACTATAATCATATTCATTATTATGTTCTTTATTACTTTTTATAATAAATTCTTCTACTGAAACTAAATTATGTTGTTTTCTTCGTTCGTATCGACAGTGACCACACCCTTGCTTATTAGATATATGTGAAGTTGGAGTCATATAAAAATACTTCTTACATCTTTTACAATAAATTTTTATTTTTTTATCACAATTTATATAATCTACTTTAGAATAATCATAATCATTTCCATGTATTTCTTTTGCTTCCTTAATAAATTGTTCTTTTGTTTTTGTTTTTCGACTTGATCTTATTATTAATGCACACTGTGGACAACCATGATGAGTATGTATATGTTGATGAGGAGTATATTCAAATATTCCATGTTCAGGACATACTATTTTTACAGGAGTTTTATCATTTAGATAATCAACTAAACTATAGTCATATTTATTACCAAATTTTTCTTTAGCTTTAGTAATAAATATATGTTTTCCTCTTTCTTTTTTTCTTTTATCTATACTATATTGCTGACACTCAGGACAAGCACCTGTATTATATTTTGCATTAATGTGGTTAGTAGGTTTAACTATAAAATCTTTTTTATGCTTTTTACATTTTAGTTTAATAGGAGTAAAATAATTTTTATAGTCTTCTATCAAAGAATAATCAAATCTATCCTGAAATAAATTTTTTGCTTTTTCTATAAAAGTTATTTTTAATAGTTGAACATCATTATTCTGCATTATATCTCCTTGTTTAGGTTCAAAAAGAGAGAAGATATTGTTATTATATCTTCTCTCTTTAATATTTTAGTTAATTAGGCAATAGATTCTTCAATGTCTAAACCAAATCTACTGTTAACGAGATTAAATTTTATAAGCTTTGAAAATGGGGTGAATCTTACACCAAGAGTAGCTACAAACTTCTTCTGGTTTAATATTTCATCCGTATTATTATATCTATCACACTTACTTACAAAATCATCCAATAGTATACCTACTGTAGAACCTAGTGTCTGTAAAGAAGCTTGAACCTGTGCCCTATGAGCGTTATCATTAGGCTTTTTGATTACAAAGGGAAAGATTTGTTTAACAGCAGTTCTAAGAATATAATCAGCAAGACCCGAGTGTTCAATATAGCTATAATCGCTTTCTACACTTAAAGAAGTCCTAGAAGCCTTAATAATAGAACCATAATTAAAATCTTTGACTACTGGATTAAGTCTAACAGTCTGTAATTGTCTTAGTTCATCTTCAGTAGCACCATAAGTAAACGATATAATACTTGATCCTAACTGACCACCAAAGCCAGCTTCATCAATCCATGATGGACTATAACCACCATAACCATTCTGAATAATATCAGCGTGTTTACCAGCAATTAAACCCATATTAGAACATAGGAAAGAAGAACCATTATATAAATCTTTATGAATACCCCAATGTAAAACATAAAAATAAATACCTCGATCATCAATACTATTTTTTGAAATAGAAGGCTCAGCTAAATGAGCAGTAGGAGTCTGACTAATAGTAGGAAGAATAATTCTAGCATATTTATTATAGTTATTTCTGATTGTTTCCAAAACAGTAGCTACAGTTCCTTCAGCAGTAGTATCAAAGAAGAGATTAACAGGATAAGTATTTTCATCTTGTGCAAAAGTATAACCACTAGCAAGATCAGCATCATCAGGATCATCACCACGATTACCACCTTTTAGAGTAACATAGGTAGTGTCCTCAGTAAATGTAGTAAAGGTTCTATTATTAACCTGAACAGCAAAAAAGTTATTATCTTCTAATACAACCTCGGCATCAATATTTACACCAGAAGCATCTTTAGCACCAGCTACCACTGAAAGAATTAAAGGTGAATCAGATTTTTCATACCAATTTCCATTAGCATCTTTAAGATATACAGCTACTGAAAAAGTTCCTGTACTATCTACATCGGTAATAAGTACAGCTTTATCTTCATCAGGAGAAGGATATTTGTCAAACAGTGCGAAGTATGTATCAGCAGAAGCATCATAAGTATATTCTACAGTAATTATAGCACCATCAGCTACAGCACTAATAAACTCTAAACTAATCTCACCAGTAGCTCTTGTATAAGAACCAGAGGTTAATTCATCAGCAGAAATCACTTCAGGTTCAGCATCAGTAACAGCATAAGTAGTTAACTCTACACCATCAACCTTTACAACAATAGTATTATTATTATATTCAGTAGGGTTAACTACTGTAGCAGTAAAAATAGTTTCAACACCATCACCTGTACCAATAGTTTCTTCAGCGTCAATAATAGTAAAATCAAATAGATCACCATTTTCTTCTTGACCAACAACAAATTGTTCTGTACCAGATTCTCTTACCAGTATACCACCATATTTTTCACCAACTCCACTAGTAGGAGCTATCACATAGAGTTCACCTGAACTTCCTAAATAATCAATTACATCCTGAACACCAGAATAAGAGCTATTTGGATAGCCAAAAAGTTCCAGTGCATCTTTACTAGCACCATTAGCTAATTTAACTGGTACATTTGGTCCTTTTTGAGCCATTATTGAAGTATAACCCAAAGCACCAGTTTCTAAAGAAACAGTTTTTGAGTTATCTACTAAATTAGTTTGAATTCTCCAACTCATAATATTTACCTCTTCTTATTAGATTTTTCTTTTAATTTCTACTTATATAGTTAAAAGAAAAATAAAAGGTTTATTATAAATTTATAGATTATTAATATGATCTAAGAATCGTTTATCAATCTCTTTATTAGATAAATTTTGTATGTATCTACCCATAAGTCCCTTCTTATTATCATCATGACCTAAACCAAAAGCAGTATGTAAAATCTCATGAAAAACTACATAGTGTATTTCTTCTTCAGATCCATCTAAAGTAGAAGCTGGTATCCATAACACAACAGTCTCATTCATTCCAGCAACACCTAAAACCCCTCTCTTTTCTGCATCTTCTGACCTATCTATGATCCTAACATTAATTCTAGGTAATTTATCTTTCAATAAGTCTTTAGCTCTATAAACATACTCCATTACTTTCCTTCTTAAAGCATAAGTATCTTTGTTCATATCTCTATTCTTACCTCTATTAGTTTCTAACTCTTCTCTAGGGGGTCTGTTATAGTTTCTTCTTGATCTTGCTTCAGAAAAGCTATTAACAATATCATAAAGAGGATCACTATTTTTGTTTTCAGGTTTTTTATATTCAATAGGTATAAATGGGCTATCTTTTCCAATTTTTATTTTAACTGTACCACGAAACTTATATAGACTACCTCTTTCAGAAATCATAGTATCACTAAAGGTTTCTATGGGAACATTACCTTTTTTCCAATCATCATGTCTCTTTATAAAACAATGTACTGGAATTCTTCTTTCTTTACCTAAAGATTCTATAATTGCAGATACTCTATGTCTACCCTCATGTCCTTCTACTTCCCATAAACCAGTCTCTTCATTATAGCTCACAAATAAGAAGGGTGTACCTATAGATTGATCGATAAAAGGTTCTGATTTTTCACTCATAGGAGTAGCAAGATCTAAAAAATCCATAGGATACATAAACATCGTATAACCAAAATAATTTACATCTTGATTCATCGGAACATGACCAGCACCATTTAGATTATCAAACGTAACTTCCCCTTTAGAGAATCTAACAGTATAGGGAGTTTTAGGATCATAGGTATTCTCTTTGTTTTCTAATAGTAAAGATTCAGTTAATTGATCTAAAGTATATTTTTCATTATCTAAATAATCTTGTATTATGTTCATGTTAAATCACCCTCTGTAAAATATTGTGTTAATAACTTTTGTGGATCAGAGTTTATAGGATCACTAGTATCAAGATTTTTACTACTTAGAAAATTAAAAATAATTTCATCAGTAATAGATACAGGGCTATCATCATATAGCATAACTAGATCCACTGTAAAATTAATTCCTTGATTGTAAATTCTATTTTGTTCTAAAAAATCATCTTCCTGATATACATTATCAGAAAAGTTATACCCCAAAAACATAGGAATAGTAATATCTTGTCCATCAGTAGTAGTAACAGTAGCATATACCACCGTTTCATTAGAATCATTATTATTGAGTCTAGACATTGCATACTGTAAATCAAAAGCCGAGTTAAACCATATCGATGATTCATATTCAATTCTTAATGGAACTACCCTTATCTTTCTTCCAAGTTCAGAACTATATATACCCTCTATATTAGCAATATGATTCCAATAGAATCTATCAGTATCAGGGTTTACCACTTGTGGGTTATAGTAGTTCATGAATGGAAACTCTAAATTTGTATAATCTGAAGTAACTGATCCAGCCCTTTTACGAAAAGCATAGTCATTAGAAGCATAAACTATCCTATCCAGACTTCCTTTAAATAGCATATTAGCAAAATGTGTTTCTAAAGCTATATCAGAAGCATAAAAGGTATTGAGATAAGAATTGTCATTTACTTCATCATAATAAAATCTAGTTGGCATTGTTTACCTCTTATTATTTTTAGCAGTTAAGTCTAATTCAATATCAAACTTCCTTTCAACTTCATCTTTTAGTCTTAGAATAGAGTCTATACCACTATAGATTTGATGGGCTTCTTCTATCGATAAATGTCTTTTAATATAAGTGTAGTTTCTATCTATAATATAGAACTCTCCAGTGTCTATATAATTAGGGGCTTTCCTAATACTAAAAAACTCCTGATTTTCTTTAATAGAGTGTTCTTTATTTTCTTCCTGAATAATTTTAACTTCAGTTCCTTCTTTAATTAATTTTCCTTCAATAAAATAATCTTTACTTAATTTCATAATATTACCTCTATTTTGTTTATATCTAAATAGTTATTAGTTATCTATAAGGTTTAAACTTATCTACAAGGTTAATAATAATACCTGTAGGTGTATGAATATATTTATTATCATTTACCTTATCTAATTTAAAAGAGAACATAGCTGTGATAGACTTATGGAATACTTTCTCTAAAATATCTACTTGAAGTACATAAGGAGATAAAGGATCAATTCTCTTTGTTAATATAGCATTTTCACTTTCTGATATACCATAAGATTTACTTTTATCACCTAGCCAATCTTTATCATAGAAAGGGACCACTCTATATTTATTAGATAATTTATCTCCATCTAAAACAATTCTACAGTCACCCCACATTTCCCATTCACCTGTTTTCATAGGTGTTCTTAAACTATAGTCTCTAGTTAAAGATATATAGTGTTGATCTTTACCATTAATCTCAGCTATATTATCTGATATTAAAGAGTTAGAAGTAAGAATATCTAAACACCTATAGAACCATGTAAAATGATAAGAAATTCCTACCTGTTTACCTTCAGTAATATTTATCTCAGAACCAGCTTTAATAATTTTACCTTCAATAATATAATCCTTAGTTAATTTCATCCTAAACACCTTTACCTTCTATATTCATTTTCTTTGTTTACTCATAATTAAAGGAATATCTTTATCCTCTAAAACTTTTTCTAAATCTACAGCTAGACCTCCCATAACACTAGGGCTAGAAATTTCATTGATAGTATCACCTTCATCATTAAGTTTAACTAATAAAAGACTTCCGTCCTTCATATAAACTTCAATCATCTTTAGATCAGTATAAAACTTAGTATCAACTTTTTCTATCTGATGAAGTAATGGTCGGATATCTTCACTCATTAATTGTGCCTCTTCAGCTTCCCCCAACAATAAATCATCATTCTCTTCTTTTTCATCTTCAGTGTCTTTCTTTTTCATAGGTGTTTGACTTATATCCTTTACTACTTTTTTAGTAATTTTTGCATTATCAGTAGCAATAGACATATTTGTAGAAGTCTCATATTCCTGAAGAAAATCTTCTACAGACTGGTCACTCTCTATGAAGTTAATAATAGAACTTTGTGGTTTATTAGCCTGTTCCATATATTTTTTTCTTTTCAATAGGTCTTCAAAAGCATCAATAGTATATTCATCATTATTAGAATGTCCAAACATTGCAATACTTACTTCTTCTGCTTCTTTCCATAAATCAACTAATTGAGATTTTGAAAGACCTGTCTTACGTTCATACTTTTTTAAGTTTATCATTGTTTACCTCTATTTCTCAATTAAAGTGAGATTCTTCTATCGAATCTTGTAAGATATTAATCATTTTTGAAGTAGCGTCTACTTGTTTTATATCCCTAGATTTTTTTGAACTACCATTAAAAAACTTCTTTTGATTAGTATTAGCTAATGCATTAGCATCTTCATTACTTTTCACCATAAATAATAACCTCATCTGAATCTATAATCTCAGAAGCAGGAACTTTAATCTCTTTATCTCCCCTAATAACTATCATTAAGTGATCAGGAGTAACTTCTATATTATCCCCATTATCCAACTCAAATAATATAGTCTCACTTACTTCTTTATATATAGAATAGTTAGGTGTTTCTGAAAAGGTTCTGTTCATGGTCTTAGTTTCACCGTGATATTTAACAAAGTTTCCTTTTTCTATCTTTGGTACTATATCTTCTATATTCTGAATACCCTCCTCTGTTAATATTCTTGTCCCTTCTACAAAGCAAGCTTTAGCTCTATATCTTGCTTCAATAATAAAAGATTCTCCTTCACCTTTTCTTCTCATAAAGTCTGCAAAGGGTATAGAGTTATTTAATACAGTGGATTGTGCTGTCATACTATGCATATCACCACCAAGCTCTAAGAATACTTTTCTCATTTCTGGATCATTGGATAAAATACCAGCAATTCTTAACTGTAATCCACTATAGTCTGAAGAAAGAAATTTACCATCTTCAGGACAAGTAAATGCCTGTCTAATAAAGAAAGCTTTACTACCATGAGAAGGTTGATTTTGTAGATTAGGATCACGTGAACGATTTCTATGTGAATTAGCAAGCATAGTCATAAAGGTTCCATGAATTAATCCATCTTTACTTACATATTGAAATAGTCCATTATCTTCTTCACCTTCCTCAGTATGACTTTCAATATTAGTTAATAAGCTATTAAATAATCCATCATTATTGTCTAAGTTATTAGTTATATCTATTTTTTCTTTACCACCTACAAAGTTCTTTAAAAGTGTAGATTTTTCTTTATAGGTTAAAATTAGTTTTGCTTTATCATGCCCCTGTTTTACCCATCTAGTTAATTGAGGAGAACCTACCTGTGCTATACCTTTTTTATTTCTTTCATCTATTCTCCAATCTGTATTCTTTTCTATAAATCTACCTAGATCATCATTAGAACTAAGTTTTAATACAGGATTACCAAAGGCTTCCAGTACAATTTTTTCAGCAATAGCTACTTCTTGTAGAATAACCTTAGAGTTTTCTTTAAGCTGTTCTAGGTTAACCATCATTCCTTTGATTTCTATATCAGAATACATAACTGTAGAAGGAAATCTAATCTCTCTTAAATATCTCATTATAGACCAGCCATTATCCATAGGATATATTGTATCTAGTCTTTCCACCATCTCTATTTGTTTTTCACATACAGCAAAAGACATAATAGGATCTTGGGTAGCATATTCAAACATTAGTTTAAAGGGAATTTTAGAATAGTCTTTTCTACATTCTTTATGAATAGCTTTATATCTATCTAAGTCTCTATCATAACCACCATATTCTGTATGTACCCATGTATCTGATTTTAGACCGTTCCTTTGCAGTTCATTGATTGTCTGAGAAGCATGAAAGGTATCCCAAAATAATCCAGTGAGGCTATCAAAATCAACACCTCTGGACACTAACCACCGTTGGTCATACTTCAAATTTGTACCAATATGTTTTTTAGGTTTCATAAAAGATGATAGAAGATCAACATCTATTTTATCCCATGGTAGATAATAACCTTCTTTAGAATCGAACGCTATTGTAAGACATATTATTTTTCCATCTTCAGCTAACCATGGATGGAGTCTTTTAGTTTCCAAGTCCCATGCCATTTTACATTTCCAATCCTTTCTTTCTTCTAACCATTCATTAGGATTTTCTACATAATGTTTTTTTAATTTAGGAATTCTTCTTCTTTTACATATATTCTTTCGAGCTAAATCAATCTGAGTTTTCACAAAGAAATATTCAAAATTATCTTTTTTATACCATTCCTGAAAACCATCAATAGGATATATATCACATTTTAAATCAGGAGAAAAGAAATGTGTTTCCCAAAGTAAAGTATCTTTAAATCCTTCAATATTTACATCATCAGATTCAGTTACAGAATATAATGATCTACCTATAGTAATTACATTAGAAAAAGCAGGGATATATTCTTCTAAATTAAATTTATTATCAGTATAGAATTTTGTAATATCTTTACTTATATCCTTATCTGTAGGCTTAAATTTTAGAACTGATACTATCTGATAATTATTATCTAATCCCATAGCTGAGAGTTCAGTCTTAACTCCATATATCTGTTTATCAGTATATGGAACATCAGCTAGTATAGTTAATCTAGGTTGCCCTGTACTATATAATATAGGAGAGTCAAGTTTCTTCCTACTCCGATATTTTTTATTATTGATAGTTTTATCTTCAGCCTGTAAAATGTTATTTAATAGATCACTCAATGTTTTTCCCCTGCTTAATATATATATTAATGTTATAACTCACTTATATTATGCTATAATGGTTAGTGAATAGCCTAAGTCTAGTTTAGACTATTTAGAACTATATCAAGATTTCCTACTTTTTACAAGATTTTACCACTTATATGAAATAATTTAAGTCTGACATCTTCTCCACAAGCATTTGATTGGTACGCTCCGTATCAAATTGTTTTAAACCTTCAATAAGAATATTATTTGCAGAATGGATATCTCGATCTTGAGTATATCCACACTTACATTC
>JAQICV010000104.1 GCA_027858315.1 Candidatus Woesearchaeota archaeon | reverse complement strand
TGAAATGAACACCTTAATGGTTAGATTAAGCATATTTGTAGCAAAAAGTGATAAAAATGAGAACCAATAAAAACGAAAACGAATTTAGAGACAACTTAGTCAAAGCCACATTAATTTATATTTCAGTTTTTTTAATATCAACACAACTACAAAGTAAAGTTCTATTTATAATCATGAAAACAACCCTAAAACTAATAGGCGTAGCTCTTGGTTTTACTGGGGTCGTTTTGTATTTAATTTATTCTATCGCTCTTGCTAAAAAAAAGCGTGAAGATTTGAAAAATAAAGGCAACAAGAAACCAAAAAATTAAACTTCCACCCAGTCATTGTTATCTTCATCAACAACTGGTTTTTTCTTGTTAAACGATTCAGTTTTCTTGTTCTCATCAATCTTATGCTCAATAACATCAATCTCATCTTGGCTCAATTCATCCCTAACCTCGTTCAATAATTGCTTATTGTTCTTGGTTTTGGTAACAAGGTTTAGATTCAACTCAACTTTCTTTGTCTCGCTCGTGTCATTATTACTAACCACTTTTTCAAATGGCATCCTTAGACTAGTTATTGGGGTCGATGAAGTTGATACTAATTGGTTCTTCATATAAACATCATTAAACGAATTGAAAATCCTGTGCCTAGTAAACTTCATAAAATCTCCAACATCAGCATAACTAAGCCCAGTATAAAAAAACCTAAATCCAAATTGTCTTTTTTCTTTAACAAGGTCAAGTAAAATCTTTTTCAAAAAAGCTCCTCCTAGATATTTTTGTGTCTCATCGGCAAACAAATAAGTACATTTATCATCCCTACTATACAATATATCCTTAAATTTCTGTAAATACAAATAACAAGCAACTTCATAAAAAAAAGTGTCCTGAAATGTAAATATCGCAAAAAATTGTTTTCTTGTCTCTAAATCATCAAATATACTCCCTGACTTCCTAATCTTAACCTTTTTCATGAACTTGTCAATTGCATCCAAATCCTCTAATTTGTTAAGGTCTTTAAATACACTCAATTTCTCTTTCTCAATCTTTAGAATCTCGCTCACAGCCTGTTTAAATGTTTCGTGATTATCATACTCCACTTGAACAACACTAGCCTTAGCATCAGCCCCACCATAACCTTTAACCTCTAACAAGAAATTAACGCTCATTACAAAATCAAGTTCACTTAAATAAAAGTTTTTATCAGTAATTTGAAAATATCCCTCTTGCAGATAATTGCACTTGTTTTGATAAATTGGGTTAATGTTATTCATCATGGTCTCATTAAACGAGTTCTGAGTATCGAAGTAAATTATACGCCTAAAGTTTCCACCAAAAAGTATTTGCAATAACAATAAGTTAAGTGTGTAAGTTTTTCCACTACCTGTACTTCCTACACTTGCTAGGTTCACTAAATCCTTATGATTGAGCTTGTAATCATCATTAAAGTAAATATAATTTTCAAAATCATACTGCTTTAATAACTCAATGTTATTCTTCCCAAACAGAGAAGTGAACTTTTCTTCCTCGTTTCCAATTGACTTTATTTTTGTCTGTCTTGCAAACAATTTAATAATCAAATCAATAACTCGTAATGTATTTGTTTGTCTATACTGCAACTTAAAATAAATCTGCAATTCTTCGAGCGAATAAGTCTCCAAAATCTGTAACTTAAATATAGCAAACTTTGGATGCTCCTTAACAACATAACCACCAATTTCTCGCAAATCAATTTGTGTATAGTCTCCAAAATATACAAGAACTTGCTTATTTTGAAATTCTATGATAACAAAATCTCTTATCACCTCTTTGCAATATATATCTTCCTTGAAATCATTGATTATAAGGTCATACGAAGACTTTATTGAGTAATAGCTATTCTCTATTAGATAATCTCCAAAAAGCTCATAGAACTGCTCTAACAAGATATTTCTTTTAGCCCTAAATTTATTAAAATAACTGGGTCTATAATCCATGAAGTCCTCAATCTTCTTTGTCATTATATAATTTTTTATCTTAATTTCAGGACTCATTAATTCTAGCTTTGTGGATGTTTGCAATATATACTTATCAAGTATTAAATTGTCTCTATACTTGAAATAATTCCTAATGTTCTCAATGAGTTCGCCTATCATTTTATTATTTTACTCCGTACTTTTTTTTCAACATCTTTTTCTTGTTATCTAAATATTGCGAATAATACAATCCTATCATAAAATACGCAACAATTCCTACATTTTTTATCTTACCTAGCGTTTCATCATTATACACATCAAGCAACATCACAACAAATAGGGGAGATAAATATAAAAGCAATAATCTAACATAAAACATCACGCTAATTTTTTTATCATTGCTAGTTTTGACTGGCTCTTCAATAAAAACAATTTGTTCAGGCTTGTCACCCTTATCAGTTGTCATTATCATTGTCCTCTAATTGCTCAATAGCTGTTCTATCCTTTCCTCTTGATTTGTTTGTATAGTTATTGTAAGCAATAAGCACCACAACCCCAGCAACAATTATCATAACTATTGTATAGTTAACATTGCTCTTCTTTTTCCTCTCAGGCGGTTCTGTGTATTCACCATAATAAATTTTATTATTACCATCTTGTAATTGAATATAATAGGTCGAAACATCTTTTGTTTTATTGCACAACAATTTATAACTACTACCAATCACAAAAGAGTTAGCATGACATCCCATGTTAGTATCAAGAACTTTAACCTTTAGCGTATTCCCAGTTGGGTTTGTTATCTTAACATCAATCTTGTCCTTGATTTTCTCGTTAATCATCTGC
>JAQICV010000103.1 GCA_027858315.1 Candidatus Woesearchaeota archaeon | reverse complement strand
TTTACTAGATAAATTATAGAAAATTGAGTTAATCATAAATTTTACTATATTTAATTTAGGATTTTTTTATAAAAAAATTAAAATTTATATTTAATTTCTTTGAAAACTCAAGTTTAATATTATAAAAATATTTTTTCTTAAAAAGAATAGTTATTCAAAGTTGAAAAATCAACTTTTCACGGACTTTTTATTCAAACCCAAATAAAATAAAAATTTATAAACTATTAATTACAAAAAAATACATGGATACACTTTCATTTATAAAAAATTCAGTACTAATTTTCTTTCAAAAAGAAAAAGCGTACACAGATTTAGCAAAAACTAACATAAAAAATTCAATATTATGGATGTTTTTACCATTAGTAATTTTATACACACTAATGGGATTAGTACTATTAATAATGGGAGAAATTAGTTTGCTTGAAACAATTATATTTATTTTATTAATAATAGTTTTTTCAGGAATAATTGTACTAATAACTATTGGAATAATTGGAATCTATCAAGTATCTTATATGGTATTTGGTGGAAAGGGAAAATTTAAAGACATGATTAACTTATTTACTGCAACATATGTAGGAAGTGGAGTATTATCCCTTCCAGTAATGATAGTTTTTTATCCACTGTTCTTTTTAATAAAAAATGAATTAGTTTTAGGAATAATTCTTATAATGTATGCAATAGTAATACTTGGAATTTGGATTTGGTACTTAGTTACTGCAACAAAATACTTTGCAAAATTACATAAATTAACATTATTAAAATCATTCTTTGCACTAATAATACCTACACTATTGTTTATTGGATTAGGATTATTATTAGTAGCATTAGGAACCCTATTACAAACTGCAGCAAACATTTAAGTTGTAAAATAAAATAAATTTTTATTTACAATCTATTTCTAAAAACAGAATTAAGTTCTAAAATTGATTTATTATTTAATGAACCCTCAACAAATGCAATGGTTGTTCGAGTAAGATAATCCAGAAATTCATTCTCAAAATGCTCAGACTTATTTTCAAGTGAATTTTTTCGTCTAGCAACATCAAGCAAATCAACTAATTTATTACTTTCAGGATTATTTACTAATTCGGATAAAAATAACTCTTCCTCAAAACTATTACTCTCTAAAGCATAAGGATCCATATATTGCCAATTTTGACCTTCATATGAACCGTTCAAAGAAAGTCTATTTTTTGATTCTATTGGGAAAACATAAAGACTTAAATATTCTATGCCAGGTTCAAATGTTAAAAAAGAAAGTCTACTAATATCCTCCTCTAAATATATTTTCCCAAAAATAGATTTTCGAATACCTTTCTCAAAAGCACTCCCAAAAATAATTTCACCTTTCCTATAAATACTCCCTTCAAAAAAAGAACTAAAGCTATCACAAAAATATTCACAATTTAATAAATATAAAGGAAGATTATTTTTCATTTTAAACTACCTATAATTAAACAATACATCTCTAGATTTATGAGAAGTTTTAGTGATAAAATCATTTAAAATTATACTCAAATCATCAAAAGAAACTCTTTTCAAAGGAACATCAACAGGAGTATCACAAAACTTAAAAGATTCAATAATATTGCCTAAGATAGAACTAATTTTATTTTCGCAACCTGAAAATGAATACCCTAAATTTGTAACTAAACCAGCATATTCAATTTTTGGATTAACATTATCAACCCCTTCAAACATATAAACTGAAATTGGTATCTCAAATTTAGGACTAGGTACACTCAAAAACATAAGTAACCCACTATTCTCAATTTCAAGACCAATTAAAGCCTCTACTCTTCCTTCTCTATTCAAACTCCCAACAATTTTATTATCAAAAAGTTTCTCATAGTGTCCATTTATTGCTACTCGAGATTCAACCTCTTTACCACTAATACCATATACTTTTGAATTTTCCATATATCTTATAGGAATAGACCATTTATAATACTTACTATTAGGTAGTATATAACTGAAATTTGTAAATAAGAAAAAATATAAAAAAATAAAATTCAACGAAAATTAAAGCATGAATCCTTTCTTCAAAATAACACTAAATCCTATTTCTTCAATTTCTGAAACTGGAATAGAAATATTATGTTTTGAAATATCAACAGACTTTGGAACAACAACTAATTCACTAAGAATAGAATCAGAAACAACAACACTCTTCACAGTACCTATAGTTTTACCCTCATTAGTTAAAACTTTAAGTCCTCTATAAGTATCTGTAGGAACCTTACTCAAAAAAACAACTCCAACTGCAAACCTATCAACATAATCTATGCCCATAAATAAATCTGGTCTAAAAAGTCCTTGATCAATAGTTATACCTATAAGTTCTTTTGCATCCATATCAATATGAATTTTTGTCACAATTCCTAAAATAGCTCCATTAGGATCAACTACATCCTTACCAAGTATCTCATCTGAAGTTGTAATTTGTCTACTCATTTTATTTATATGAAGTTTTCAAAATTATATTTTTTTTCATAACTGAAATCTCAGTTTTTGAAACTTTTGCAGGTTTTGAAAAAGAACCTTTTCTAACAAGCAAATGTTTAAAATTATTAAGATTAGAATTTCTATCAATCCCTATAACTTTCCCAAGATTTCTACCATCTGCATCAAAAACAACTTTTCCTAAAAGAATAGTAATAGGATCAATAGATAAAACAATTGAATCCTCCGAATTTAAAGAAAAAAATTCCTTATCTATATACAAATTACTCTTACCATAAATAAGCATTCCTGCAAAATCATTATTATGTGCAACAAACTCTTTAAGTTTCCCAACATACTCCCCAGACTTAGAATAAACTCTCTTTCCCAAATAAGAACCAAACTTATTAGTTTCCTCCATATTTTTAATATTTTGCGAAACTATAGATACTTCTTTCTTAAACATTTTTGCCACCTAAAAATAATTTGTGTTTATGATATATAAATATATCCCAAAGTAATCATCGAAAACTTAATTAATTGACCCAAAATGAAAAAAATATAGAATTTATTTCGACTATACTTAAAAACCCCTAAAATTGTAGACAAAGGTTGCGAAGGCAAAGGCAAAACATTAAACACAAAAATTGCGTAAACACCATAACGATTAACCATACTTTTAATTTTATAGAACTTTTTAATAGAAATAATTTTCTTAGAAATATTTCCTAATCGCATACCTATTTCATAATTTATTGAGTAAGAAATAACCAAACCTAAAATAAAAAGTAAAATAATCGAGATAGGATTATGTTCAGCCCTCAAAAAAGCAACAAAAATAATTTCTAAAGGAACAAAAACAAAAAACAAACCACCAAATAAAGTTGTATAAAATGCCCCCAAAAAAGTAGTACTTTTTAATTGTAGGTAAATATGCGAAAAGAAACCATTAACAATAATTGAAAATAAATTATTAGAAATTCTAATAGAAAAAACATAATACAAAATAAAACTAACAAAAAGGATAAAACCAAAAAAATATGCAAAATTCAAAAACAATTTTCTATTAAAATCGTAACTAAACATTAAATCCTTATCATAAAAAATATTCTTCTTTTTTGACATCTACTAAATTACAAATTTATTAGTATAAAAAGTTTTACATAAAAATACTTGAAATTACATTAATCAACATATTATTAAAATCTAATCACAAAAGTTATATAATCTAAAAAACTATTCTATATATGTCTCAAAACATTTATGACTTATTATTAGAATCAAAAGGTATTAGTAAAGAAGCAAGTGGCTTAGCTAAAATTATTTACGACCTGCAAGATACTGACTCAAATATAGTCAGTATAAGATTTCCAAAAAAGTCATCCTTAATAATAAATATTGAGCTTAGAGAACTATTTCAAAGCAATAAAGAATTTGAAACATACCTAACTCAAAACAAAATCCCATTTGATAATGTTCTTAATGAAGAAAACACTACTAAAAGTTATAGTTTTTTTAAAGGTCTATACACTCCAGATAGTGTTCAAGGTATTTTCTATCAATCTCCCTTGCCAAAATGATAAACAATAACTAAACTAAAATAATACAAAACTAAAACACCAATAAATCCTAAAATTTCTTTCAAACCAAAAATAACTACATAAAACTCATAAAATATAAAATTAATGAAAATCCCCCATACATACATAAAAGGTAAAAATAAAATACCAAAAACTCGAAGTTTAGTTCTATCAATTCTAAAAAATCTTTTTAAAATCCCTTTCCTATACAAATCAATCTTAAATCTATGTAAAATCAACAAACTAAAACTAAAAATCATAAACAATACAAAATAATAGAAAATATATGAAGATGGATTCTTAACTAAATAAACAAAAAACTTTCGTTGAGAAATTTGAGTCTCATTTAAATCATCCAAATAACAATAATCTCTAAACTCTCTAGTCTCAAACATCCAACCATCAAAATTCTCTGAGTCTATATCATAGCAGTTTTTAAAATTAAGATTATACTTTGACTCTTTCACATTAAAAGTCTTCAAATAATCCTCTTGAATTGGGAAAATCACTAACTCATCATCAACATAAATCTTCTTTTGAAGACTCAATTCATTTGAAATCATCTCAATAGTTGAATCCGAAATAGAATCTTCACAAATATTATCAATAAGATCTAAATTATAATCAATATCCTCAAGTCTAAAAAAATTCTTAAAAACATAATTAGAATCATTTAAAGAAGTACTAACTAAAACTTCCCCTTGATTCTCAAACTTATAAGAACAATTATCATTCAAACAAGTAAAACTTTGTTTAAAGAATTTTGCAGGAATATTACACTTAACAATATAATTATTATAATCATAATCTACAGAATAAGTAAAACTAACCAAAAACACAAATAAAAACATTAAAATAAATATATTCTTTGATTTCATCATAAAACTCTCTTCAAAACAACAACTCCATAAGGAGCTAAACTTGCAAGTTCAACTTCCCTATCTAAAACTTCAAAATTCTTAGACTCACGATTAACTAATTCAACAGAATAATTTGCAAGACCCATACCAGCATATTTCAAATCATCTGAATTAAATACACACTTATAATTTTCCTCAGACTTTACTCCAACCTTATAATTATGAATAATATTTCCTCCGGTATTAATCACTACAATGAACTCACCCTCATCAGACTCCCTCTTAATAACTAAAACCTTACTCTTATCATCAACATTTAGATATTCTCTACCTCTAACATTAACTGGCCAGAAAGCGCTCTCATCCATAATCAAATTAACATCTCTCTTAAAATCAAAAAGAGCCTTATTTGCTTGATTAAAAGTTAGATACCATCTAATAGAAGAATCATGTTCAAAAGTTCCTGGTTGTAATAAAAATGTTTGCGCTAAATCAAGAATTCTACCTTCGCAACCAAAAGCAATAATTGCCTCCATTACTTTAATTTTACCAACAGCATGAATATGATTAGAAAAACTTCCCTCAGTCATACAATCATAAGCATAAGCCCCAGTACATCTCATAGCCATAAGTCCTGCTGCAGCATCATGATTATGAAAATCAGCAACAGTTGAATTAGACCTTCCCCATTCTTTTTCTTCCATAATATGTTTAACTCTCCAAATAGAAATATCATTCCCACCTTTAAACATGAAATCTTTATGAAAAAAATAAGTCAATCTTGAACTATTATAAGCACTAGCACCAAGTGCTCTAGGATTACTCTCAATTGGAGCAACAAGCATCTTAGCATTATCATCAAAATAATAATGCGCTTCAAAATGAATAAGTGCAGAAGGATTATAATCATAAATACTTGAATTCAACTCACGCAAGAAATTCCTACCATTAGGTCTCTCATCACCATCTCCATTTTGACCATATCTAATAATACCATCAACATTATCAATTCTAAACCCATCAATTTTGTAATGCTTCATAAAATGCAAACAAGAACTAGTAAAGAAATCCCTAACATAATTATTGTCAAAATCAATTCTCATAGTACCCCAAGAAGTCTCATCCTTCAAATACAAATAAGTACCATCTTTTTTCTTCCAATGATGAATCCCATGTTCACTACAAGACTGTCCAAAAATATTATAATCTTTATGAGGTAGATGACCTAAAACAAAATCTCCAATAACTGCAATTCCTGCCTTATGAAACATATCAATCATATAAGCGAACTCATCAGGATTCCCCCAATTCTTCTGAATTGCATATTGAAAAGGAACAAGATATCTAAACTTCCAATTAGAACCATCTATACTTTGAGCAAAAGGTAAAAATTGTACTGAATTATATCCTTGCTTCTTTATCTCATCAATAACTGAGCTCTCAGCAATAAACTCATACAAACTCTTCTGTGAAACATCTCTAGCGCAAACACCTTTCTTATCTGCAAAATGCGAAACAAGTCCAGGTAAATCTGTCTGTAAAATTTTAACTGCTCGATTAAAAGTATCAACAAAACTATATTCTTGTTTATAACTAGATGGATCTTCAAAATCCCAAAAAATAGTATTTCCGGAATCTGAGAAATAAGCTCCAGCAGGATCTTGAATATAAAATTTCTTTTGTTTATCCACTACTAAAAATTTATACTCATCCTTATGCTTAAGATTATTCAAAACAATATACGCAAAAATACTATGTTCATCATGCTTTAACTTATATTTGTTCAAATCATTCTTACCCCAATCATTAAAATTACCAACAACAAAAATATCTAAATTTGAATTATCAATAAGAAGTGAAAGTTTAACCTTACTAGCAACACCTAAAACATCCCTTTCAATAATTTTAACACCAAAATTACTATCCCATAAACTCAAATCTTTCATTGGTTTTTGATTATCATATAAATATTCCCATTGATAATCATATTTTTTATCCATAACAAAAAACAAACTAATTCATATATAAACTTTACTTATAACCAAGTAAAGGTTTTTTTTAAAAAAATTATTTACTAAAAGGTTTATGTCCACAACTATACTTTAAAATCAAATATTTTATAAATTAAAAAATACATCTAAATTCTGGTGAAAATAATGTCTAGAAAAATTAAGAAACTATATCGTTCAAAAAATCAAAGAGTAATAGCTGGAGTTTGTGGTGGCTTTGCTGAATATATTGAAACAGACCCAACAGTAATCAGATTAATATTCATTTTAATCCTAATAGTAACTGGAATATTACCTGGAATAATCTTTTACATAATATCTGCAATAATAATTCCAGAAAAATAATCTAGAAAATACCTATCAAAACCAATAATTTACAATTGAAGTGAAAAATAACTAACACTATGACAGTATTTATAAATCATATTTAAATAAACTAAGTATAATGCAAAATCAACAAACTTCAATTAAAAGAAATCAAATTTCTTATTTCAATCCAGTATCAACTGGCTATACTACCCATGATACAAACATGATAATTGATGCAAAAAAAAGACTTAGAGAAGAATTAAAAGAACCTTACTGTTCAAAATGTGTCTTTGTAAATAGTTCTCTTGAACATAACTACCCAAATACACTAAGATTAATGGAGAAAATTCTAAATGAGAAAATTAGTGAAAAAGATTTATTCACAACAAGAGATCACCTTCAAACACATCCTACTGAATCACAAATAATTAGTATTGAAAAAACAAATTTAGCTCAATATGGACCTTTAACAAAAATTCATTGTAAATCTTATATAGAAAAAGATTTATTCAACTTTTAACTTTTCATTTTTTTTCTCTACTCAAAATTAGTTATAAAAACTTAATTATAAATAAAATCAAGAAATAATTAAAATGGCGGAAAATAAAACATTTTACCTAGAAAATGGAAAGACTTTTAACAATTTGAAAGGATTTGCAAAGAACCTTAAAGATATGACTCATGAAACATTAAAACATCATGTAAATGAAGCAAAGAACGATTTTGCAAACTGGGTTAAATACTCAATGAAAGAAGATGACTTATCAATAAAAATTGGTAAAAAAATAGATAAAATAGAATTAGAATTAGAAGTTCTAAGACATCTAGTACATGATGAAGCTAAAAAAAAAGCTGCTCCTGTGAAAAAAGCAGTAGTTAAGAAGAAACCTGCTACAAAAACAAAACCTACTTCTAAAAAAAAATAAAAATTTAAAATTTAAATTTATTAATAGCAAACTATAAAAATACTGAAATCCATGACAAATATCACAAAGGTGATTTACATGGAAACTCTATCAATTAGTACTCAAAGTTTTAACAATGGATTTATACCTAAAAAATATAGTTGTGATACACAAAATATAAGTCCACAAGTTCAAATTATATCAGTACCAACAGGAACAAAAAGTTTATTATTAGTATTTAATGACATAACAAAAAGTAATGAAAATCACTGGATAGTCTGGAACATACCAGCATCAACTAAATTAATTAAAGAAAATGAAATTCCCGAAAATGCAATAATTGGTAGAAATGATTTTGGACTTACAAATTATTTTGGACCAACTAATGACAAAACAGACCATAACTATGAATTAAAAATTTATGCACTAAGAGACTTTCTAAAATTTGGAAATAATGCAAGTAAAGAAGAAATATTAAATTCAATAAAAGAACTAATAATTGAAGAAGCACAAATTATTGCTCATTACAAATAATTTTTAACTAACATCACTCAAAATTCCTATAAATTTATTTGATAAATCTCTATAACCTATTTTATTGAGTTCAGATAAATCATAGAGCTTTTCCAATTCTAAAAATTCTTTATATAAAATCTCAATTGAGATTTTACTCTCGAAATTTTTATAACTAATTCCACTTAATTTACTTTTAAAATGATTCAAAATAATTTTCCCAATCTCTCTTCTAAAATCAACTTGAAAAATTTTATTAATAGTCTCATAGATTCCTCTTCCCTCAACTAATGAATAATTATGATCTTTAACAATTTTTTTAGAAAAATTCAGATACTCTTGAAGTAATTTCATCATATTTTTATGAACTAATTTAAATCTATTTGAAGGAACTTCAACTCCTCGCAAATCTTGTTTAAATCCACTCAAATGATTATATCCATGATATAAAACTACATTATGAAACTCTGCAAAAATATTATTTAAAGAAGTTTCAAGTTCATTCTTATTTTTAGAATCATGATAGTCTAATCTTAAATAAATGCCCAAATATTTCCTAAAAATCATATAATATTCTAAATAACCTAAAATATCATCTAATTTGCCAATTTCTCTCTTTCCAATCCTTTTTTTTAAATTTTCAAAATCATGTTCAATCAAATTTCCAAAATTCAAAATTTTTCGATGTAAAATATTCTCCAATTCAACATTAAAATTACTATTCAAATTCTTAATATATTCTTGCACACTAGAAATAGAAGAAGATAAATTATTGAAAATTTCTGAATAAAAAACTAAATTTCTATCATCTGAATCTTGAATAAAAAAATTTAAATTATTAAGTCTTACAAAATAAGTTTTTTTAAAAATTGAAAATAAAGTAACAAGATCAAAAACTTTCATAAAATTTTTATCATATGTGAAATCAATATTAGATATTTTAATTAAAATACTTCTAACCTCATTAGTATAAAAATCTTTTAATGATGAACTAGAATTCAATGACCAATATCTAAAACTCTCATCAAAAACTTGCCTCTTCTCAAAACCATTAGGAATCTCCCCATTTAATTTTTCCCTAAAAGATTTTAATTCCAAAAGATTACTCAAAACTTTTCTTTTATCATCAAACCTAAAAAGATTTTTTTCAGTTTCACTTAATTTTTTTTGAACCAATTCTTCAAAAGTAGAAGAACCATCTGCATATTTCATACATATTTTCAGTAATAACTCTTTATAAAGATTTGTTGTAACAAATTTTCAAAACTTAATAAATTAACCAAATACATAATACACAAACTAAATAACCATATTACAAATAATTTTTAACTATATTTTTAAATACTCAAGTATTAGACATAATATGGAAAAACAAATTACTAATTTTGCTCTAAATCCTGACGAGAACACAATTAAGCAATTTGAAAACTGCTATAATGAAGAATTTGTAGTCTCAGCATCACTTATGCCTGATGCTCATTCAGGATATGTAGCGCCAATTGGAGCAGTTATTAAAACAAAAGAATACATTGTCCCATCATGGGTAGGATATGACATAGGGTGCGGAATGATTGCAGTAAAATTTAATTCGAATTCTAATCCCAATTTAGTAAATTTTGTTAAACAAAACTCTCAAGAAATCTACAAAAAAATAAATGAAAATCTTGCAATGGGTCTTGGAATCAAAAATACAAATCAACTAACAAATAAAACGATTCAAGAATACAATAAAATCCTCGAAAAATTCATATCAAAACCTCATAATAAGAGTGCACTTAATATAATTAAAAGTCAAGCTCAAGGAAATCTTGGAAGTCTTGGTTCAGGAAATCATTTTATCGAACTATCACAATCTGATAAAGATAATAATTTATGGTTAGTAATTCATAGTGGCTCAAGAAAAATTGGACATTCTCTTGCACAGATGTACATGAAAAAAGCATCAAAAAAACAAATTGAATTTGAAAAAACATATCCTCTAAAAGAAGACTCAATTGAAGGAAAAGAATATCAAAATGTATTAGAATTCTGCTTAGACTTTGCTCTACTAAATAGACTTGAAATGGCCTACAAAATTCATGAAATTCTAGAACAACATTCAAATGAAAAGATTGAACTAGAATTATGGACAAACAAAAACCATAATCATGCAATAAAAGAAGGAAATTATTTCATTCATCGAAAAGGTGCAACCCCAGCTAAAAAAGGAGAAAAAGGCGTAATCCCTGGAAATATGAAAGATGGAAGTTTTCTAGTTGAAGGACTAGGAAACAAAGAATACTTAGAATCATCTTCACATGGAGCAGGAAGACTTTACTCAAGAAAACAAGCAAAAGAAAAAATATCACTTACAGATTTCAAAAAATCTATGGAAGGAATTATTGGAACTATAAATGAATCAACATTAGACGAAGCTCCACAAGCATACAAAAATATTTTTAAAATAATTGAAGAGCAAGATAAAAGTGTGAAAGTTTTAGCTCATTTAAAACCAATAATCAATTTAAAGGGATAAAAATACTATAAAGCCCTATGTCTTGAATTAAAATTATAATCAATTTGCTTTAATGCCACTTTTCTTGCATGCTCATTCATAAAACCCTGCATTGCAGGAAGAGTAAAAAATGGGAAAATTATCAAAGGTATTGTATAATAAAAACTAAATAAAAGTAAAACTACACTAAAATACCCTACATACATAAACAAATACCAAACAAGTCCTGAACTACGAGTAATTCTCCCAAAAGAAACACAAAATTCATATAAATACTGCATTGATAAAAAGATAATTATTGACCAACCTGTAATCTCAAGTCCTTTTGCAAGTCCTAAATTATCACTAAATATTAAAAATTTAAATATAAACACAAAAAATGCCCAAGTAATAGGTAAAATTAATAAGATTATCATTCCTCTTGTAGGGTCTGGTGAATCATCATCCAGTTCAGATAATTTCTCATTAATCTGATAAATCCAATAAATAAAATAAAAACCTAAAGTCAAAATCATCAAAAGCATACACATCAAAGGATTTCTCAACTCAAAATCATTATAAAAATATTCTAAATTCACATTAGAAAAACTCTTTTCAACTCCAACCAATTTAAATTCAAAACATCTACAATTAATAAAAGGTTTTGTTACTTATTTAAATAACAACACAAACTCACACAAAACTTTAAAAACATTAAACCAATAAATCTTATTATGACAACAAACTCTTCTTCAAATGGTGATTTTTTAGATATAAAAATATCTGAAATGTGTGATAAACTAAAAATCACCCATGTTTTAAAAATTGAAGAAGCACCAACAAATAATTTTGGAGTAGTGGATGAATTAGAAATTCTCATCTTCAATAGAGAAAATAAAATCCAAAAAAAATTTAAAATAAAAAATGAACCAAATCAAGACTCAAGAATTTTCATTAGAAATATTTTAGTAGAAGCAATTAAAAAAAAAATATTAGAAAAAGAATCAATTGTTTTAATAGCCTTTGAAGATTCAATCATTTCAGACTATACTTTCGGAATGATAGTAATTGAAGTATCTAAAATCCTATATAGAATTGCAAGATTCAAATTATCCGAATTCATGGAAAATGAACTAGTACTAGAAAAAATAATCGAAATTGCAGAAGAAATAAAAAAAGAAGGAAGAGAAGGAAAACATATTGGAACTCTATTTGTAATAGGAGATGAAAAAGAATTAAAACAATACATTAAACCTCTTGTATTAAACCCATTTTATGGATATCCTGAAAATCTAAGAGATATAATTAACAACGATTTAAATGAAACAATTAAAGAATATGCACAATTGGATGGAGCTTTTGTAATTAATAATAAAGGAATAGTATATAGTGCTGGATCTTATATAGATATAAACACCGATGATGTAAAAAGATATTACGGTTGGGGAACAAAACATACAACTGCCGCAGCAATAACTCAAAAAACAAAATCAATTGCAGTTGTAGTATCTGAGAGTGGTGGAGTTATTAAACTATTTAAGAACGGAAAATTAATTTTAAAATTTTAAGAAAATTATTAATATTTAATAAATGTTAAATTTACCTATATATTCTTTCACTAGTTTAAAGAATGTCCAATAAATTCGAAGAATTTATTGATATGTTTTTTTATTGATTAAAAAGCATTCAGTAAATCTAAAGATTTACTGGTAAAGAATATAATTAGCAATCTTTAAACCAAACTCTTTAGCAGCCTCAGGACCATTTGCAGTAATCAAAGATTTATCTTCAACAACAGCTTCATCAACAAAAGTAGCTCCTTTCTCCTCTAAAAATTTAGATTGTTTAGAATCTCCATTCCAAGCTGTAGCTTTGAAACCTTCTAACAAACCATTATTAGCTAAAATCCTAGGCGCAATACAAATTGCACCAATTAAAATATAGTTCTCTTTAGCTTCATTTAAAATCTTAGAAATAACTTCATCATTTTCATAAATTAAAGCTCCCATACCACCAATAAGAACAACTGCTGCATAATCAGTAACTTTAACTTCAGAAATATCTAAATCTACTTTAACTTCAGCTCCAAGTTTACCTTTTGCTAGTTTTACACCCTTCGAAGCAGTAATAACTTCTAAATCTCTTACTTCAAAAATTTCTTTTGGTACTAAATATTCTTCATCACGAAACTCACTAGGCGCAATAATCATTAAGACTTTATCTTCACTCATATAATAAAAATACTTTCAGTAATTAAAAAAGTTTTGTATAAAAATTAATTTTAATTATTATTACTCTAAAAAAATAAATAATAAATTTTATGGATTCCAACCAGAACTAAATGCATCATAAATAATGTTTGAATTAGAACCACCAACACCTAAAGTACTTCCATCAACAGGAGGATTCACAGGTGGTTCATCAATAATAATCGTTTTAGTACTTCCATTATCACCACAAACACCTAAAGCTCTACAAATTCCATAAGTAGTAACAACATTACCTGCTAAAACACCAACACCAATATATCCATCACCATCTCTTTCCTTTTGCATTTCTTTAACAACAGCAGATCTACCATAAACCACTTCAGGTTTTCTATCAAATAATCCTTCAGATTTAGGCATTGTATCATCCGCAGCTTCCATATAATTTCTAAATAGATTCTTTTGATAAGAATCTACTGCAACCATTTGTTTTTCTGGAGATAGAACTTTACCTTTTCTATCCATTTCATATAATGACCTATTAGCATCAATAACACTACAACCACTTGTTAATAAAGTAATTCCTGCCATTAATCCTACTAATCCTTTATTTAATTTCATTTTCTACTTACCTCACCTAAATTTGCTTCATATGTTAACTTATTTTGTTTAAATCTATCTAAAAGAGTTTCTCCTCCGAAACTTCCATTTTTCAAAGCTTTTCCAATAACTAATTGATTAGGCATATAATTTACACTACCATGACCTGTTAAATTATTAGATCTATCAAATGACACTCCTTTTCCCATATATGATATAACTCCAATAATACTTGTCAAATCTGTAATCTTATCTAAAACACTTGATGAAACTCCTAATTTCCTATATCTTTCAATTAATTCTAATTTCTTATCTTTATTCATTGACAAATTGTCCTTATCATCCATATGAGTTAACATTAAATCATCCATATAATCATTAAATGCAACAACATCAACAAATGTTGATAAATCTGCAACACTCATTGGAACAACATTTTGAGCTTCAGCAATATAATTAAGCAATCCTTCAGCACCATTCATTCCACTAGTTTTATCATTTAAAACATGAACTAAACCCATATATCTCTCATCTCTATTTTTGAAAAAGCCAGTATTATCAAAACCTGCTCTAATTCTTTTCATATGTTCTTTAGTATTAATTCTCTTAGTATTTTCGATATCTCCATCATATACTGCTTTAGTAAATCCAGTATATTCTCCATTTGTATCTTTCTCTAATGCAAAAGCATCTAAAGCACTATTTTCATTATCTGCAAACATATAAATTCCAGAAGGTAATTGAGTAATTCCAGTAATTGGTGTATCTTCAATATTTTGAGATACAACTGCTGGATCTTTAGTAATATTATCTTGAATCATAGGAGCAATCACTGAAGCTGAAGTATCAACATAAAAATCAACTAAATAAGTATCAGTTACATTATTAATTCTACCATCACCTGAACCAGTTTTATCTCTTAATAAATTCTCTAAAGTTCTATTTAACTTACCATTATCATCAAAAGCAAGAACTCCATTATTAACACTTCCAAATACATATTGGTCAGCTAAAGAATCATATACATTAATAGGTTTAGTTCCATAATTACTTTTCAACCAACTAACAACCTCATCTCTTTGAGATCCTTTCCTACCTAAATCACATTCAGGAGTCACCAAAGTTTTACTCTTATCATTAAAACCAGCCCAAGTATCAATAGGAGTTGCTAAACAAATTTCTTCAAATGAAGGTCCTTGTTGAACAACAGGTTTATAACCCCTAGTTTTAACAGGAGTTTTAGGTCTAGTATCTTGTTGTTTAATTATTTCTTGAGGTTTAGGAGTAACTTTTTTTGTAGGTACTACAGATTTCTCAACTTTAGCAGGAACAATAATCTCTTCAACTTGAGTAGTTGATTTACCAAATTTAGATTTAGTAATTTTTGAATCAAAACCATAAACAGGATTCATCAAACTAGCTCCTAATACTAAAGCAGCTGTTCCTAAAGCTATATTTTTAATTGGTTTGTACATCTTTATTTATCCCCCTTGAATTCAACATTATCTCTTACATCTCCAACAATTTCATCGTAAGCAATACCTGCAACTTTTCCAGTCTCAGAATTATTCTTAAAATAATCAGATGAAGTTTCAAAGTCTTTAAACTTGTGAAATGAATTTTGTAACCATTCAACATCTCCTTTATCTAAAGCAGTTTTATATTCATTAAAAACTCCCATCTTAGGAAAAGTACCACTCTCACCAGCATAAGTCCAAACAAGTGTATCTCCTAAAGAAACATCAACTAATTCTTTTTCACTATCACCAGCAACATCAGCATACCATTGAGCATGAACTGCAGTTGGTGCTACAACATTTTTAACACTTCCAAGCATTTTCTCTAAACTCCCTAGACTACCACTATTAAAAGCAAGCATACCTGCTAAAATTCCTCCAACAGCAACAGTAGTTACTACATTATGATACTTAGAGAATAGATTATTTTTTTCAGGAACTTCAATTCTATTATACTCTCCACCCTTAAAATCGATTTCTTCCTTAGTTATAAGTTCATCTTTAACATTTCCAACATAATCACTAACTCCCTTTAAAGCTTCTTTCTTACCTGTATTATAAGATTGGGTTAAGTCACTTGCACTAAAACTTAATCCATTAGATTCAGGAACATTTTTGTCTTTACCTATTTTTACCATTTTTTATAAAAATAATAGGAGATGTTTATTTATAAACTTTACTGAAATGTTTACTTAAGAGTGACAAACTATCCCGCCACTACTTTTTTCTCATGTTTTTCAGGATTAGCTAGTTTATCTGCATAGATTTTCTCAGATTTAAATATAGGTATATTGAATCTATCATTTAACATTAAAGTAAGTTGATATCTAATATCATCTCTTGTAATACTAGTTATTGTAGAATCTTTTTCTAAAGCTTGAGAATATCTATCAATTGATACTTCAAATACATCATTTACTAACTTAGAAAATTTATTCTTTAAAATAGCAAAATAAAAAATATTACCAATAAATTCATTAGCACCAATTCCTCTTATATTTTTATTAATTAAACTATCTAATTTATTATTGATAATATCATTAAATCCTTCTAAAATGAAATATGCAGTCATTACTTGAGTAAGTACTTGACCAGGTTTAATATCATGATTAGATTTATTTTTAATCTCAATAATTGCTCTACAAGTACTAATAATTGTCTCCCTAATTTCAAGTAAAACATTTGGTTTAAATAATTTATTAAGTTCATCATTATTAATAGATAAATTAAAATTTTTCAACAAACCAATATAACTATTTATTTCTTTTAATATTTTCTCATTATCTAAATTATTATCCACATCTTCTACTGATTCAGAATTAATCTCAGGAATTTCTTCGCTACCAACTTCAGGGATATGACCTCTTGCTGCTTCTTCAGATAAAGACTCACTCCATCTTTTATCAGCAAAAGCTGCAGCATGACCAATTCCTCTTGCTGGAACTGTAACAAGTTTTCTTAATTTAAATGACTCACTAATTTGTCTCTTAATTAAAAAAGCAACTTGAGCAGATTTAGACTTAACTTCAAGAAGTTTTTTTACATGCTCTTGAGTTAATTCAATTTCAATATTTCCAAAAATACCTATAAGACCAACAGAAGCAGTTTCAATATCAGTACATTCCTTTAAAATACTAACTTTAACACTATCTAAATTCAAAATATTTTGCCTATATTTGTTTTTAAGAGGAGCATCTTCTAATCCTACTGTCAAAGTCTCTAATTTCCCTCTAGCATCTCTAGCATAACCTATTAATTTCTCTAGTAAACTAATTATTCTAGTTCTCTCTGATGAAAATTCTGGTTGTTTTTTATCACTCATTTTTTACTACCCTCAATTTTTCTACCCAAGTCATCTGATGCATCTTGAATCTTTCTAGAAATAAACTCAAACCCTTCAGCTATCTTTCCCATCATTGAACTCTTACCACTCGCATCATTATTTGCTGCTTTTTTAGCTTCTCTAGCTTGTTTTGAAGTATCATTATCTCCTAAATCATCAACACCATCTTTCTTAAATGGGTTACCTATAGCTTTCATAACTCCACCTATAACAATAACAATTAAAGCAAGTAATGCAATAGAATTCATATGAATAACACTATCAACAATATCTCTTAAAACACTATCATAAGGAACATACTTGTAAATTGAAGCAAGTCCACTACTAAAAAAAACAAATAATAATATCACATAAAAAGCTTTAAATAAACCACTATCTTCAAAATGTTCCTCTCCAAAACTCTTAAATATTGTAAATAATCCTAAAGTAGCACCAATTAAAAAGAATATAACTAGCCAACTAGATATAAGACCTAATGTTCCACTTCTAACATCAATAACTATAAAATAAAGTCCTATTAAAGTCATAAACCAAGCAATAAGATTTGCAAGTCCCTTTGCTTCATTCATACCTGCATACTTTTTTAAATTCCTAGCAATAAGTGAAGAAAAAGCTATAGCACCAACCATAAGTATCAGTCCATACCAAGCATCACTACTAAGAGTCATAAAAAAATTAAAAATCATATCAAAACCTTCTGAAATAGACGCCATTATAAACATTTAACAAAAAAATGAAATTTTAAACCTTTAGTGTTACTTAAGAATAGTAAATTTCAATAAATTTATAAATAAATAAATCTAAGTTAAATATATAATAGTAAAAATGAGTAAAGGTATTGGGTCAGGTTTGATGACATTAGGAGCAGTTTTATTTGCTGCAAATGCTAGTTATACTCTTTTTATGAAACAAACACAAGGAATCCCTATAAAAGGAAACTCAATACTTAATGTGATTGAAATTCCTGAAAATCTACCCAAAGGTCTTGAAGGACTTATAGAAAGTACAGAAAATACAATAACTGAAACCGCACAAGCTGTATCTAATGCTACAACTGATGTTGCCTCAAATACTGCTAAAGTTGTAAAACAAGCATCTCAAGAAGTAGGCGAAACAATTCAAAAATATTTCTCTAACATAGACTTAGCTAAGTATTCTTTAGATAAACTTAAAAAAACTGTATTTAATATGTATAAATCATTACCAAAATATGAGCCAAAGGATAAAAAAGACTCAGATATAATCAAAGCAGAACTCCAAAGAATAAGAAAAATAAAACCTAATTTCCCATATTCTGGAGAAGTTTCAAAAGGTGCACAAAAATATATAGACCAAGGATTAATTAGAACACCTGAAGAACTAGTTTACATCTCAAGAGTAATTTTTTGGGAATCCAAAGATGATAATATGACATCTCAAAATCAAAAAAAGGAAATTGCTGCAGTCACATATAATATGTTAACTAGACATAGTATTGATTTAAAACTAGAAAAAGAAGGAAAGGAAAGATTCTTTTCAAAAAAAGGTGCAAATCTAACAGATTTAATATTTCAAAATGCAAAAAACGAATATGATGGAATTACATGGCAATACTCAATCATGCAATTTAGAGCAAAAGAATTCACAGGAGAAAAACCATTATACGGAAAAAATGGAGATTTAATAACTAGAATTGAAGATGATACTTACAAAATAATTTTAGGTTGTCTAGAAGGAGACATCCCTAACCCAGCAAAAAATTCAGTATTCTACCTTAATCCTAGTGCTATTAAAAATGGAGCAGAAAAAATAAAAAAATGGGAGAAAAACTATGGTGTAGAAGAAATAAAATTAGATTATAAAAGCAGCCATAAACACTTTGCATTCAAAGAAGAAAAATGAATTTTAAAGAAAAATATAATTACATCATAAAAAAACTTCCAACTAAACAAAAAAGTTTAAATTATTTAAATGATAAATTTGAAACTTTAAAACAATATTCTAAAGAAAAAAAAGAAAGAATAAAAGAAACTGATAAAAATAAAATAAGTTATAGGAAAAGTCTTGAAACTGCAATAATCCCTAAAATTGTAGGAATCACTGCTTCCCAAATACCTCACTTCATAAATCACTATATTGAATATATGAAAACAGATACACTTCAAAAAGCTGCATTTGTTCAAAGAGCAGGAACTAAAATAGAAATACAAGAAGTAAAAGAAATTACTCAAAAACTAGGAAATTTAGAAGAATCTTTATTGACTAAACCTATAAATTTTTTAAATAATATGGACTCGCAACAAGTAAGTAACGCTTGGGATTCATTTTCATTTGGGATAACCTCTCCAGAAGATTTTGTATATGGAGGATTAGCATTTATTACAACTCTAAGTGGAATTATGTACCTAAATCGAAAACAGTATAATCCCGTATTTCAAAATCTAGATGATAGTACACAATACCTTAATATGGAAAAAAAATTAAAAAATAAGAAAAAACAACTAAAAGAAATATATAAAAGAAAAAGAAACTACCAACTCGAAAACCAACAAATGCAAACAAATCTTGAAGATCAAGAAAATGAAATTAAAACATTAGACTCAGATAATAAACAACTTTACACTATACTAAGTAAATTAAATGAAGAAAATAAAACTAAAGAATCTAAAGAAGAAAAAACAGAAGTACTAATACCAGAAATAATAACACCAGAAGTAGAAAAATAAAAATTAAATACTAATTACTCTTATACCTTTTCAAATTCTTCAATACATCATCAACTTCAGAAGTTGAAGTTGGAGCATTTGAAGATGCTGCCTGAACTTTATTTTCCAAATTACCTTTATTAGATTTCTTTGAAGATTTTGTTAAAGTTTTACCCGTAATTTTTCTCCCCGCTTTATATCCTAATTTTAACAACTTAGGAGAACTTTGAACAAAAGTGTAAGCTGCTAAAAAATATAACAAAGATTCTACTCTTTCACCTTGCGTAATATTATCTCCAAAATTATTAAATAAAGACTCTAATGGTCCATTATATTCTTTAATATCAAAAATTTGTTTCATTTTATCAGAACCTTCCAATCCTTTTGAAAGAGAATACTTACCAATATCACCTACATTATTAAAAAACTCAGCTAAATAAAATGGTGACTCTATTGTTGCTTTATAGATACCTTCAGTAATATTATTCATTTTAGAATAATCAGAAATATTTGGAGTAAGCAAAGTTCCAGCAGCATAAGTTAGACACGCAGCATTAAAAATAGTTTCGGGCAATTTTAATACTGTACCAACTAAAGGTAACTTCTTCCCCAATCTATATGAATTTGATACCAAACTACCCGCAGCTCCTATTAATCCTTTACCTAATCCCATCTTTTTATTTGTAACTTACAATAAGTAGTAAATCTTTTTTTATAAACTTATTGTTTTATCAATAAAGCTAAATAATGAATAAAAATTTGAAAAAATAATTTAGATTTATCAAAATAAAAAAACGAGCCGCACGGGATTCGAACCCGCGGCCTACGGATTAAGAGTCCGTCGCTCTAACCAGGCTGAGCTAGCGGCTCAAAATTTGTACACAGTGCAAATTTTGTCAAGTAATTTTTTCAAAATTACGCTTGAGCTTATACATAGTGTAAGTGAAGACATATGTCAACAACACTATTTTTGTGCAGGAATTTACTAAATTCCGCTGAGCAGATACAAAGTGTCTGCGAACACATCTTAAATTAAAGTGCAAATTTTGTACAAGAATTTCTAAAAATTCCTTCGAGCTTGTAAATAATTCAAATGAACACCTAAAACTCTAACAATTAAAAAGGATTAACAAACCTTTAAAAAGTTTTTGAAAGCTAAACTAATATGTTAGAATTAATACTCTATATCTCAATTGTTATAGCATCAATGTACATCCTGATAAAATCTGCGGACTATTTAATCTCATCTGCATCAACATTAGGACAAAGAGCAGGAATAAATAAACTAGTAATTGGTTTAACACTAATAGCAATAGGAACTTCACTTCCTGAACTATTCACAGCAGTTTTTGGAATTTATACAAGTAATAGTCCATCATCATTTGTATTTGGAACAATAATTGGATCAAACATTGCAAACACATTATTAGTATTTGGAATTCTTTTAATCTTTGCGAATAAATTCAAATCAAACTTAAAAAAATTTGATATTTTCTTCTTAATTTTATCAACCCTATTACTAACACTAATCATATTAAATTCAGAACTAACAAGACTCTATGGAATAATAATGATAATTTTATTTGTAATCTATATCTACCAAACAATCAAATTCGGAAAATCTAAAGAATTAATAACTGATGTAAAAGAAGAAGTTGACGAATTAGAAGACGATGAAATTGCAAAAAAAAACACATTATTTGTAAGTATAATTTTCATATTAAGTATAATCGGATTAAACCTCTCTGCAAGAGGAGTTGTTCTAGGAATTGAAAACATAGGAATACTACTACTAATACCAATTGAATACTTAACACTTACAACTGTAGCATTTGCAACATCACTCCCAGAAGTAATTGTAACAATAAATACTGCAAAAAGAAAAGATTATGAAATCGGAATTGGAAACATTGTAGGTTCAAATATCTCAAACATCCTATTAATTGTAGGAACGGCAGGAGTTTTAAAACCAATGATTTTTGAAAGTTCCAAATACTTATTAAGTATGCTTTTCCTAATTGTTGCAACAGTAATATTTATATTTTTAATAAATAAAAAGAATGTAAACAAAATACATGGCGCAATACTATTTACAATGTATTGTATATATGTGATTTATACATTTATCTAATCCCTAATTAATCATATTTATAAATACTAAACCTCAAGCATTTCTATGGTAACAGATTACAATAAATTAAGCATTCTAAAACACAAAGAAAACAAAGGAAAAATTGAAATAATTTCAAGAATGCCAGTAAAAACAAAAGACGATCTAAGTATTGCGTACACTCCAGGAGTTGCAGCAGTATGCTTAGAAGTAGCAAAAGATGAATCAAAAGCAAAAGATTATATCTCATCAAAAAATACTGTAGCAGTAATAACTGATGGCTCAGCAGTCCTAGGACTTGGAAACATAGGTCCTGTTGCAGCTCTACCAGTAATGGAAGGAAAAGCAGTTTTATTCAAAGAATTTGGAGGAGTAGAAGCATATCCAATTGCTCTTGACACACAAGACACCGAAGAAATAATTAAAACAATTAAAATGATTGCGCCAACATTTGGTGGAATTAATTTAGAAGATATATCTGCTCCAAGATGTTTCGAAATTGAAAAAAGACTAAAAGCTGAATTAAACATCCCTGTATTTCATGACGACCAACACGGAACAGCAATTGTAGTCTTAGCTGGACTAATCAATTCTTTAAAAATTACAAACAAAGTAAAAGAAGATATTAAAGTTGTAATCAATGGTAGCGGTGCTGCAGGAGTTGCAATTGGAAAATTACTATATTTATATGGAGTTAAAAACATAATAATCTGTGATAGTAAAGGAATAATTTGTAGACACAGACAAGACTTGAATGAATCTAAATTAGAACTTTTAACATTTACAAATAAAGATGATTTATGTGGAGATGTACATAGCGCGATAAAAGGATCAGATGTATTCATTGGAGTATCAAAAGGAAATCTATTAACTAAAGAAGATATGGCCCATATGATAAATAATCCAATAATCTTTGCTATGGCAAATCCTATCCCTGAAATTATGCCTGATGAGGCCAAAGCCTCAGGAGCTAGAATAATTGCTACAGGTCGTTCTGACTTCCCAAATCAGATAAATAATGTATTAGTCTTCCCTGGATTATTCAAAGGTGTATTTGAAGCAGGAGCAACAGATATTACTGATGAAATGAAGCTTGCAGCAGCAAACGCTCTAGCAAATATAGTAAAAGAACCAACAGAAGATAAAATAATTCCAGCTCCATTTGATAAAGGAATTGCAAGAGTTGTTGCAGATGCAGTTAAAAGCTGCGTTAAGAAATAAATAATATAATTATCATGAAATAGAAAAACCTAATTTCCTCCTAATTCTTTGAAAATAATCTTCACATTTAAAATAATTATCCATAACTAATTCATCTTCAATTAAATAATTAGTCTCAATTATTTCATCAAGTTTCCCTTTAGGATATTTTGCTAATTCGAAAAAAGCTCTATCATCATATAAATAATACATTTTAAGAAAATTCATAGTTCCATATAAATAAGACTTAAAAGCCATTTCCATAGAAACATCATTAGAAAATTCATCATGATCTAACATAAAAATATCTCCAGCTTGACAATACTCCGAAGTATTTCTTCTAAGCCAACTTCTTTGTGATCTAACTGAAAGATTTTTCTTATCAAGATCTAAATAATCTTCAATAATTTGAGCAATATTAAAATGAGAATTTGCAATACCTTCCCAGTTCTCACAATCATATTTAGAAAGTGCTTCATCTTCAATAAATATTGCTTTTCGATATAATAAAGGACAATTCAAACTACTTGCCAAAATAGCTAATGGATCTGTTGCTAAACTAAGAAATCCACCTTGCGAATTTTCATCTTCAATTCCAAATCCCATAAAAGCCAAAACTAAAGATTGTTTTTGCCAAAGTTTTAAAGTTTTAATACTTTTATTTTGCAAATATGAACGAAACAAAAAATCAGTAGAACTACTCTCATAAGAATCAATAAGAAATTTATGAATATAATTATTAGAAACAAATTCAACAGCTCGATTAAAAACACTAGAATAATTTAAACTCTCAACAAATTCAACAGAAAAATCGCCTAATTTATTCTCCAGAAGAGAGGTCATAGAAATATATCAAATTAATAAGATATAAAGTTATCTGAAAAAAATTAGAAGTATTTTTAAATCTAAGATATTTTAAAATAATATGAAAAAAATACTAATGTTAATTTTAATAAGTATTATTATCTCAGGATGTACAACTATGCAAGGAATGAAAAGTATAAATATTTCTGAACTCTCAGACAAGAACCAATCTGAAGTAGAACAATTTATAACAAAAGGAACAGAGTTAGAAAATCAAAATATAACAATAGCATCATCTATACTAATAACAATTGATAATCTAAAGAAACTTCAAAAAGAGTTAGACAACTTAAATGAAAATATAGAAAACATAAGTCAAAATTTAGAAACTATTGAGAATGAACAAAGATCCAACCAAGAATCAGCTCAATATTTAAACTACTTAAATTCTCTTGTAAATCAATCAAATAATTTTATAGAATCACTTCAAGACTCAACTAAATTCTGGTCTAAATATCTAATCAAAACAAATCAATCAAAAGACAATCTAAATTACACAGATGATTCAGACAATCAAGGTATTGTAGATTCAATAACTAAGCCTCTAAAAAGTTTTGAATAAAACTAATTAAATCGAACAAAAAACAACAAAACTTTTTAAATAAAATCAGCAAATTATTTATAATGAACAAAAGAATCCAAACTGCAGCTAAAGTAAATATAGTTGCAAATATAATTCTCCTTATAGTAAATCTAAACATTGGACTAATTTATGCATCAATAAGTATTCTTGCAAAAGCAATAGATTCAGTATTTGATGTTCTAACTGCAATAATAATTCACTATACAATCAAGATAGGAAATCAAAAACCTGATGAATCACATCAATTTGGACACACAAGAGCAGAAAGTATTGCAGGTTATACAATTGGAATTTTAATGATAATATTTAGTTTCACATTAATAAAACTCTCAATAGATAAAATAATCTACAAAGAAATAATTGAATACTCAAGTGTAATGTTAATTGCAGTAATTGTAACACTAACAGTAAAACTAGGATTATATATTTACATCAAATCAGTAATAAAACACTCTGATTCGCCAGCACTAAAAGCAAATGCTCAAGACCATCTAAACGACATATTTGTAATAATAGGAGTATTTATTGCAATACTTGGTCTTAAATTTGGATATCCATTACTTGACCCAATTGTAGGTATCTTAATTGCAGCACTAATTATCAAATCAGGATTTGAAATAATAAAAGAAAATGTCAATTTTTTAATGGGAAAATCAGCATGCAAACAAACAATAGATAAAATAAGTAAAGAAACTCTCCTAATAAATGGTGTTGAAGGAATAAATACTCTAAAAACACAATTTTTAGGAAACAAAATCCAAGTAGAAATACATATAGATGTAGATCCAAAAATCTCAATAGAAAAAGGACAAAAAATAAGTTTAGAAGTTAGAAAAGAAATTGAAAAACACAAAAACATAAATGACTGCTTTGTACATGTAGATCCTAAAAAATAAAAAATTAATATTAAAAATATGAAATTTAATGTGAAAATTTATATATTCTAAAAAATATAAAAATACATGACTATAAGCCACATCCTTATTTTTTTTGAAGATTTAACCAAAAAAGATTTAGAATCAATAATTAAATTAAATCAAATATTTAACAAACATACTATGATAAAACCTAAATATACAACAGAACTTGAAACAATAACACAAAAAGAAAATATTGGAAAAATAGTTACTATACAGTCTCATCTGCATGAAATAAAACCAAATACAGCTCTAATTTATGAAGAACTTACAACAATTAAATCAAAAGATTTACTCGAAGTTATCTTTTATCTTCAATCACATAGAAAATCACATTTTGCACTATCTAAATCAAATAAACATATTAAAAAAAATCAATACAAATTTTTATTTGGATATTCTAAATAAAAAAGTATTATTTTAACTACACTTAGAGTAACCACATTCAGGGTTAATACAATTCGAACTCACCTTTTTTAACGGCTCATAAAAATTGATGGTTTCGAGTTCCATTTGTATTTGAGAACTCTACACCTAACTCGCCTAAAAAACGAGGCTAAAAAGGATATAATTCTTATGAATTATTTTTTTCACTAATTTTAATATATACACCTATTAATAAAAGTATTATAGAAACAAATAATAAAGAATAAAATGTTCTATTTTCCATACTTGAACCTAATAAGAATAAAAACAAAAAACCTACACTTCCTATTGCCATAACAACAAGGCCACCTCCTCCTGCTTTATGAGTCATAACTATTCCTTGCATAATCTTTTTTGCAAAATCACCTAAATCAGTATCTTTTTCTTTTCTTCTAGTACTTAGACTAGATTTTTTTTTAAAATTTTTATGTTTATTCATTTTTAGTTTGTTACTCCGTCATCGACGGCAAATGTTTTTAAAGAAATGAAATGCATAAAAAGTATGCAAAACAAATCTTTTTAGTTTTGTGTCTCGCTCTGGTTTTATCCAGGGCACTAAACGCCTTAATTTCTAATGCAATAGCGAAACAATATAAAGTTTTTAATATTAAAAAAGTATTCTTTACGAACACTTACTATATCCACATTCTGGGTTAATACAATTCAAACAACCACCATCAATTTGCAGAGATTTTTGATTACAATTTGGACAAATCTTAAAGTTATTAACTTCAATTTTTTTGTCAGGATTTGCTTTCTTTGCAGTATCAATCCAATTATCTAATCCATCCTCTTTTTCTTTCATAAATCCAATGTCAATAAAGAATTTTTCAATAATAAGAGCAATCTCACTATAGAAAGAATAAATATATTTACCCTTCATAAAATATCCTCCATTAGGATCATAAACACTTTGAAGCTCTTCTAAAATAAACTTAGGATTATTAAAATGTCTAAAAATTGCTGAAATAAGTCTAGTTAAGACAGTATACTCTGGAAGCTTAGATAAATCTTTAGAATTAATAAAAATCTCAATAGGTCTATTAATCCCAGTCTCTTCATCCTTAATATAACTCATAGTAATATACATATTCTCTTTAACAAATCTACTCTTAAGTTTGTAAACTTTAGCTTCAACAATATCAGGTCTATCCATAATATCTTCTCTTATGCTAATAACTGCAGGTTTTAATTTAGACTTATCATCTTCTAAAACAACTACTTTAGCTTCCTCTTCAATTGGTTCAATTTTAACTTCTTCAATGATGAAATCAGTTGTATTTATACTTTCCATTTTAAATTTTACCTCCGTAAAAATTAAAAATGATACCTTGAATCATAGATTCAATTGTACCTAAATTTGCATACTTAGTATGTACATTTATTCCTAATTTTAGTTCTTGTGACATTTTAATTTGTACCTCCTTTTTGAACATGATAAATTGTACTTAATTTTCCTGAGGGCATAACTAAAACCTCATTTCCATGAACTTCTTTTATTTGTTCTCCATCTTTAATTCTAAACTTCTTATCCTTAAATCTTTGAAAATCAGTCTCATCTCCAACAACACTTAAAATTGGATAACGACTCCCATCCCTATAAATTGTAATTCCCTTTAATCCTTCTTTCCATGACTTCAAATAAATATCTGAAATAACTTCTGGATCAACATCTTCAGGTAAATTAACAGTTGATGAAATACTATGATCAATTAATCTTTGCGCTTTTCCTTGAAACTTAACTCTCATATCAGGAGATACTTGATGCGCAGTCCTGAAAAAGTGTGCAGGCAAAATCTTTTTCAAGCCTTCCTCTGTTTCAATTCCTTGAACTTGCTCATTCAAACCTTTCATATCAATATATGCTTGAACTGTATTATGGAAAATCTTATAGACTGCGCCTTGATTCATCTGCTCAGATCTTCTTGAATAATAAAGAGCAAAAACTGGCTCAATACCACCACTAATACCAATATAATTTTTATCTCCAAACCTCATACCACAAACAGCATTAGAAATAGTCCCAGTTGGAGCAATAGACATAATAGCAATATTTCTAACTCCATGTTCCTTAATTAATTCTTTAACATCTTCATCTAAAACTTCAATATAAAATGGATTCTTCAAATATCCTGCTGCATCATAACAAGGAGCAGCCCCTTTCTCTTTAGCCAAATTCGCAGAAGTCTTATATGCATTTTGAGTCATATGATTCATAACTTTCTCAAGTAAATTTAAACCTTGCTCACTATCATATGCAATGCCTAACTGAAAAAACATATCAGCAATACCCATAACTCCAACTCCAATTCTTCTAGTATCGTGAGCAGATGCTTTTTGTTTATCTAGCGCATTAAGTGTCTCATTCCACCAAACAACATTATCTAAAAATCTTACAACATTAGAAGTACTACTCGCAAGCAAATCCCAATCAACACTTGCCTCACTAGTATAACCATTCTTAACCATCCTAGATAAATTAATAGAACCAAGATTACAAGCTCCACCATCTTCTAAAGGAACCTCACCACAAGGGTTAGTACAAGCAATAGGTCTTCCAACATAATTAGAAGGAGAATACTTACTCATCTGTGACCAGAAAATTAATCCAGGTTCAGCAGTTTTATAATTTCCTTCAACAAATTTATTCCAAACATCTCTTGCTTTGTGTAACTCTTTAATCTCACCAACAGAACCAGACTTGAAATAAGTCAAGAAATCTCCCGAATACTTAATAGCTAAATCATAATCTAAACTTGTAGACTCCATAACAAAATCACCATAAAAATCCCTATTAGAAACATCATCCAATTGCTCTTTTTTAATTAAAGACAAATTTTTATCAAGTAAATACTCATTAAGTTCTTCAACATTACTAAACTTATCAAGTAACTCATAATCATCTAATTTTTTATCAGAAATACCATAAGAATAATTATGATCATCAGCAGCCCTTCCTTCAATAGGTCCTCCTTTTTGTTTCTTCTTGTAAACTAAAATTTTATTTTTACCATACAAATTTTGCTCTTCAACAGAATGCATAAACTCATCAGAAGTTTTAATAGAAATATTTGCGAATCTAATTTGAACATTCTCAATAATCTCATCTTGAATTTTCTCTAATTCATCAATACCAAGAGTCTCAATAGACTTAATTCTACTCATAATTTGATTAGTAGTCCAAGATGGATCTTTTTTAACATTAACAAAATCCAAAACATCAGGATGTTTAACATCAATAGTAAGCATTAAAGCGCCTCTTCTACCAGATTGTCCAATAAGTCCAGTAGTTAAAGAATAAAGTTCCATAAAACTAACAGCTCCAGTTGACTGGTCTGCAGCATTATGAACTCTAGAATCCTTAGGTCTAAGTTGAGAAATATCTATACCAATTCCTCCACCATATGAATAAGTCCTTGCAGCTTCATAAGCAGCTTTATAGATACCTTCCAAACTATCCTCACCAATAACAGAAACAAAACAATTTGCAAGAGTTTTAATCCTAAATAAATCACCAGCTCCTGCTAAAACTCTTCCACCAGGCAAATAATAACCATCATATAAATCTCTATAAAATTTCTCAGCATACTCCTCACGAAGTTCTTGAGTCTCCTCAACTGCAGCAACATAAGATGCAATTCTTAAAAAAACATCTTCTGCTCTCTCCTCAATATGTTTATTGGATAAATCTTTCAAATAATATTTATTCTTATAAATATTCTTTGCTAAAACATTCCCTGAAAAATAATCTTTCATACAAGGAAGCTCTCCACTTTGAATCTTTTCAAATAAATAAAAATAAGTCTCCTTATAATTAACAATCACTTGTGGATCAATAATTTTAGAAAGTTTACTCTTATGAGAAAACATACCTTCAATTTTCTTGAAAAACTCATCTCTTTTAACTTCTGATTTGGTTTGGACCATGTTTGTATTCGCCTCTAATTTTGTCATATCTGCCATTTTACTCACTTAATATTACTTTTTCTTTACTTCTCTTATATGTTAGTCCATCAAAATTTTTCAACTTTCCAACTTCATCCATGAATTCTGATAAATTCTGATAATCATTATGTACAATAATAAATCTCAAAAAGGCAATTTCATCAACATCTTTCAAGTTTCGAAGAACAATACTCCCAACTGTTGATGTAGGAATTGAAGACTCTTCTACTTTCTTTAAATCTTTTAAAATATTTTCAGTTAACTCTTCGATCTGTTCTAGGGTAACAGGTCTTTTTTCACAAGCCTTAAGCAAACTTCTTTTAATTTTCTGAAGATTAAAAACTTCTATATCACCATTTGACTTCTTAACTTCTAAGTCAAGCTTTAGAATTTTCTCAATAGTAGAAAATCTCTTAGAACAACCAAAGCACTCTCTTCTTCTCTTAATGGAAGAGCCGTCCTTACTCTCTCTAGAGTCAATTACTTTAATTTCCGAATCATTACAATATGGGCAGTTCATTTTCACAACATATATGGTTAAATTTCAAAAAACACAACTAGATATTGTGCTAATACTAAACTTTTCCGTTATCAGTATATATAAATTGTGTATTACCTCCAGAGACAACACTTGCGCCAACAATTTTTAAGAAAAACACAACATCTTGTGCTAGTATATAAAGAAACGCTACTATATATGGTAGGTGTGACAAAACACACCTCATAAAAACAAAGGAAATCTAAAGCTTAAAAAAAGAAAAGAAAAAAGGGATTTAATTTTAAGGCACTTAAGGTGTACATAAAACAAAATTTGGTTTAGGTAAGGCATATGAATCTGCAGAATATGCGAAATCGTGACATTGACTAACTTGGACAACATCCCAACCACTCAAATCTTGATTAAAACTATCTGCATTAGAAAACATACCTCTTTGGCCCATAAAAGTCATACCCATCATAGTAACACTACTCACGTTCCAAGAACTTATATCTTGATTAAATATTAAAGTTCCATAAAACATTTGAATCATATTTGTAACACTACTAACATCCCAATAATTTATATTTGAATTAAAATTAGTTTCCCATTCTAATAAATCTCCCCTATCAGTAACCTGACCAGTAAATACATTATAACTAGAATCTCCTAAAGTATAATTTTGACCAGCAAATTCATAATAAAAATCTTCTCCAGAATTAATAAGATTATTATCTATTGCATAAAAAAGCATAGTTCTATCAACTATAAACATTCCATTACAAACATCCCAAATTCCGACAGTTCCAATATTCCCCGAATCATAACAATTTGAATCTGCTAATGGATTATTAAATGAGCTACCACTTCCAATACTATCAACACTAGCATCATCTAAATACACCGTTTCACGAAAAATATTTCTTCAAAATCATTTTCACATCAGATACTAAAGGCTTCTCTTTAATTTTATACTCCCTATAAAAATAAACAAAAATCAATCCAACAATAATTCCAGTTAAAGCTTCATAAAATATTAAATGAATACTCTCAAAGAAATTCTCTCCAAATAAAATAAAAGCAGCCATCAAAAATACTATCCTAATCAAATTAGCAATACTATACGCCAAAATTGAAAATCCCCAACCTTTAAGTAAAACTTCCTTTTTAATATGCATAGAAAAAAACAAAAATGTAAGCAAAATATAAGCACTAACACCAATACACTCATCAACAATCAAAAACAAATGATTCTGCCATAAAATATTTCCTGACACTAAACTAATCTCAAAAAACAAATTCAAAAAAAAATAAGAAATATAAGTAAAAATAAATCCTAAAAAATCTGAAAAAAAATCAAATAAAAAAAGATTAATAAAAACAATAATTAGAATATACCTAATAGCTATTGATTTAACAAACTCCATCCTTAGATAAAGAATTCATACTTGTAAATATTAGATACAGTATAAAGAGTCATTGAATTCTTCTGACCTGAAATCCCTGAACAATCCAAATCAATTTGAGTTAAATCAACATCAACAACATCACTTCCAAGTAAATTACATGAAGCACCATTAACATCAATCTTATCAATAAAATCATAAGTTGAAGAAGTATAAGCATAAATTTGTAATTGATTAGACTCAACTAAAACATTTTTAATAGTAATTGCATTAGAACTAGCACTATCTTCAGCCTTAGCAAACATATCAGAACTATAAGAACCATACCAATTATTAAAACTCATAACAGCTGTAACACTAACTACTATAAGTAAACTAACTGCCACAACAACTCCAAGTGCCTTCTTATTATTTAACATCTAAATAAACAACAAAATAATACATTTATATATTTTTGTGAACTCTTAAAGTTCACAAAAAGCTTAAAAATTTATAATTTTTTGATTTTGTTGTCTAAATGAATAAAAACAAAATAAAAACTAAAGAGATTAAACTTCCAAAACCAAGAGTAGGGAATTCAGATTTTCCATCTCTACCTGGATAATACATAACACTTCTATTAGTTAAATACTTAATTCCTCCATCCAAATAAGAAACATTATAACTATAGGTAGTAATTTCACTTGAAGAAATATCCAAAACCTCATAACAATAACTTCCGCCATCAATCATAAGAATACTTCCTGTCGGAAAATTCAAAATACAATTAATAATACTTAAACCATCATAACTAACATTAATAGTTATATTAGAATTTGAAATTTTAACATCATTTTTTGGAGTAGGAGATACATAAAAAGGATCAGGTAAATCAAACATACTAAGAATTACTCCTTTATCATAACTAGAACCAACAGAATAATCACTAGAATTACAAACAGTATACAAATAACCATCATATGGAAAAGAAACATTATTTGTAGGATCAGAACAAGCATTATCATCATCCCACCAATTTCCAAGATAATTAGAACCAACATTTTGATAAAAATAATTATTAACAGAAGCAGAAGGAAATTTTGAAGAGTTAGAAAAAAAATTAGAAAAGAAAATATTATAATCACTACTAACAAAATGCATATCTTCTAAAGTGTTATTAAAAAAATAAGAATTACTGATAATATTATAGTACGAACTTTGAGAATTAATTCCATATTTTAAATTGTTAAAAATTATCAAATTTGTAAAAGTATTATGGTCCGAACCAACATAGAGATTAATACCATATTCGCCATTATTATAAATAGTTAAATTGTCAAAAGTATTATAATCAGAATTATCTAAATCAAGACCATTCAAATTATTATTATTCAAACTAACATTAATAATTGAACTATTATCAACATAATCAAAACGAATACCCCTAAAAAAACCTGAAATAACACAATTAGAAATATTAATATCAACGTACTCATTGCCAGAACTACTAGTTACAGAAATACCATAATTAGTGCCGGAAGTCAAACTATGAACTTCATAACCTTGACAATCCAAACTAACATTATCAGATTTAATAACATAACCATGAGTATTTGAAACAAAATTATCAGTGTCCATAAAATAAGAAACAGGGTTAATCAAAGTAGCTGAACGATTTAAATTACTTAGATTATTATTGTCAAGAACATTTGAATAAATAGTACCATAATTATAAATATCAAAAATATAATCTAAAATACTACCACCATTAAATTCATTAAAACCAGAATCATAATTATAAAAACCATATAATAAATTATCATTAGTGAAAATATTAGTAAAAATATTATAATTAGAAGCCCTACTATAAATACCATATTGAGAATTATTAGAAGAATTTAAATTAGTGAAAATATTATAATAAGAATTATAAGAATTAATACCATGTTGAGAATTATTAAAAACTCTAATATTCTCTAAAGTATTATAATCAGAACAATCTAAATCAATTCCAACTAAAATATTATTACTCGAAGTAACATTAATAATTGAACTATTATCAACATAATCAAAACGAATGCCCCTATAAAAACCTGAAAATGCACAGTTTGAAATATTAAGACCAATATATTCATTACCAGAACTGGCAGTTGCAGAAATACCATAATTAGTACCAGAAGTCAAACTATTAATAGTATAGCTTTGACAATCCAAACTAACATTATCAGAAGTAATTGTTACACCATTAACACTAGAACAACTCAAATCACTCGATACTATATAATCACCTGCAACACTTAAAGTGTCACCACAATTAACAGCTGTCGCAGAAAAACCTAAAGATATAGAAAATAAGAAAAATAAAGCTAGAAAAACAATCTGTGAAAATTTCATTAAACAATACAAATAATATCGATTTATATATCTTTGTTACTTAAAGGAATAAAAACAAACTCTAACAGCTCCTAACCTTTATAAATTCAAACAAATTAATTATATGTATAATGGCTATGAGCTTAAACGAAAGACTTAAATTAAGAAAACTAATTAAACAACTTAAAGGATACAGAGGAAGACACACAGAATTAATTACAATCTATCTTTCACCTGGAACAGATATTGCAAAACAAATTCAAACTCTTCAAGATGAACAAGGAACAGCTTCAAACATCAAAGATAAAAATACAGGTAAAGCAGTAAATAATGCTCTTGAAAAAATAATTAGAGCACTTAAAGCAATAGACAAACTTCCAGAAAATGGACTTGCAATTTTTAGCGGAAATATCTCCGAAAAAGACAATGTAGATAATGTCCAAGTATTTATGATAACTCCACCTGAACCCCTAAACTTGAAACTTTATAGATGTGAACAAAAATTTTTAACAGCTCCACTTGAAGAAATGGATGCAAATGAAACAACCTACGGTCTAGTTGCAATTGATAAAGGTGAAGCAACAGTTGGACTTCTTGTAGGTTCAACAATTAAAGTAATCAGAACTATGAACTCTACAGTTCCTGGAAAAACAAGAGCAGGAGGACAATCAGCACAAAGATTTGAGCGTATCAGAGAAGGTGCTGCAATTGATTTTTACAAAAGAGTAGCTGATGTAATGATTCAAGAATTTACATTCATGAAACACCTTAAGGGTATAATTATTGGTGGCCCAGGAACAACAAAAAACAATTTTGCAACTGGAAGTTACATGAATGAACAAATTAAACAAAAGGTTATAGGAATCAAAGATATAACCTATACTAATGCTTATGGACTAAAAGAACTATTAGACAAATCAGAAGACTTATTAGCAGATGATGAAGTAATGACTGAAAGAAAAAACATCCAAGAATTCCTTGAAACACTAGCTAAAAAATCAAATTTCATAGTATATGGATTTCAAAAAACAAAAGAAGCACTTGAAATGAGCGCAGTCGGAAAATTAATAATAATTGATGAAATGGTCTCAGATGAAAAACTAGAAGAACTAACAACTCTAGCTGAAGCTTCAAGAACCGAATTAATTCTTGTTACTGACAAAACTCCCGAAGGAGTTCAATTAAAAGGATTAACTGGAATAGGTGGGATTTTAAGATTCCCAATTGAAGGTTAATTAATCAAATAAATTTTTAATTTTATTCTCATTATCACTCAACCACTTTAATTTATTATAATACAATTCTATAGGCTCCAAACTTCCTCCATATTTTATTCTTCCACTAATAATAAGAGCTAATAATTCAATTATACAATGTCTCATAATTGTAACTGCTTCAATCCCTGAAATATCTAATTCACCAAAAACTTGATTATATGCTTTAACAAATTCTCTTGCATGTTCTAAATCAAAACCTTTACCCTTTTTAAATCTTATAAAATGAGTCATTGCCTTAACTTTTTCATATCCTGCAAAATCAAAATTAATTGTTTCATAATCAATAAGTGCAACAATCTCTGCTTTATTAAAGATAATATTTCCTGGATTAATATCTCCAACTAAATAGGATTTATGAGATTTTAAGTCTATTTTATCAAGACTAATAATTAATTTTCTATATTCAACTTCAATTAACGGAAATAATTTCTCTATCAAAAATGTATCAAATTCTGTTTTATCCACTTTCTCTTTAAAAAATCCAACAAATCCTTGAGCACACTTACATGCATTACTTGACTCAAATAATCTAGAAATAATCTTCATAGAATTAACCTTCTCAATAATTTCATTTTCATTTAGATTAACTCTTGTTCTTTTATGTAAATCTGCTAAGATCTTTGCTGCATTTATAACTCTTTCAAGTGAATAATCATCATATAAATGATTTCCCCTAATGTAATAATCTAAAGTAAAAAACCTTTTATTCTCCTCATAATAAGGAAAACCATCCTTAGTCAAACATAAAGGGATTGGAATATCAGGATTATTGATTATAAATTTTTTCAATAAAAACAAATTCTCTTTAGTTTTTTCAATAGGAGTAAGCTCCCTATAGTATTCTTTAAAAACATACTCTCCTTTATTTGTCTTAAAACGTATAACTAAATTTTCATCATCTTTAAAGATTTTAATAATTTTCTTAAAATTTCCTATATCATAATTCACTATAACTCTCTCCACAATTTTAGAATAACTATCACTTAAATCATCTTTTCTTAAATTTAAAACTGAAACTAGTTTTCCAATTAAAGATTTTTTTTCATCCATACAATGTTTCAAATAAAATGATATATAAACTTTATTAAAAAGTTAAACATCAATAGCTAAACTCTTAATTAATGCTCTATCAACTTTTTTCATATAATTAACATTTAAACTTCCCAATTTCTTAATTATTCTTTTTTTATCAATAGTTCTAATCTGATTCAATAACACAGTAGAATCTTTATCCAATTCTGAAATCTTTAAACTTAGAAATACATTTGTTAAATATTCTTTTTCAAATACTCTTGATGTAATTGATGCAATAATTATTGTTGGACTAAATTCATTCCCTACATCATTTTGTATAACTAAAACTGGCCTAGTTTTTCCTTGTTCACTTCCAATAACAGGATCTAAATTTACAAGAACGATTTCTCCTCTTCTGATTTCAATACTCATTCTTATCTATTCCTTTCAAATCTAAATTCTCAAAATCATCATTTATCTTGTTAGACAATCCATACATCCCACAATATCCTTCCCTTAAAATTTCAATTTCATTTTTTTTTGAATTCTCTTTTTCTGAAATTAATTCTTTTATAATATCCTCATAAGTCTCTTTTGAAGACTTCTTATATTTTTTAAGTTGATTCCTTAAATCTTCACTTATTTGAATAGTCGTAGTCATATCAACTATAGTTAAACTATAGTTATAAATTTATCGATTGATTAAATCAATATATTACTCAAATACCCTTAATAGTTATAATTTCTCCATTATCTAAAAGATTCTCTAAAAGCTTTCCGCTATAAGACTTCCTCTTAACTCTTAGAGCTCCCTGTCTTCCAACATTTCCTGAAGCAATTACATCTCCTCCATGAAACATTTCATAATAGTTTATCTGTGACTTTAGATTAAATACTATATTTGTCTTTGTCTGCTGAATAGAAAAATTTACATCTTTAAGCTCTTTTTTCGCTATAGATAGTTTTTCTATTGAAATCTTGATACCTATCTTCTTCTCGAGCGCATCAATATTCTTCCCTTCTCTACCTATTATTTCTGGGGCAAACTTTTCAGGAATTTTAAGTTTTATTCTATTATCACTCTCGAACTCAAATTCAAATTCAGGTAGATCAAGTTTTTTTAATTCTTTTTCTATATGTTCCTTTGCAATCTTTTGAGCGCTACTATCCTTTGTCTTTTTTGTAATCTTTGAAAGCTCAAATACAACTGTTTGTTCACCATAAGTGTAAATCTCATACTCTAAAACATTTGTCATATAATCTTTAATCTCAATTACAGGCCTTGCAAGATCTGCCTCTTGCATTCCTGATGGCACCTTAACAGTAGATTCCAAGACTAGAATTTTTTCAATTGCACCCTTCTTCATAAAAATCACAGTATCAACAATTTGAGGAATCATTCCCATCTCAATTTTACCTATTAATCTATGTATACTATCAATTGGCTTTGTTGCATGAATTACTCCTACCATACCAACACCTGCAAGTCTTAAATCTGAATATAGTTCAATATCCTCTGGATTCCTAACCTCATCATAAATTGAATAATCTGGCCTTGAGAGAAGTAAAATATTTGCCAAATCTCCTTTTTGTGAATGCGATAATGAGAACTGAGTAATTCTCTCACTCAATTGAAGATCTCTAGGAGACTCAATAGTTTTTACAATCTTTTCTAAATCTGCTAGATGTTCAGCTAGAGCTTGGCAAAATGTTGACTTTCCTGAACCAGGACTTCCGGAAATTAAAACACCTTCTGCTATATCTAGTTTTGAGATTATCTTCTCATCAAGTTTATAATCATCCAAGATTAATTTCTCAATAGGTCTTACTGCTGTGATTTCATAACCTTCAGAAAGAGGAGGGCGTACAATAACTACTCTTATATCTTCAATTTGAGCTAAGACTACATTACCACTATCTTTTTCAATATAAGAACTCTCATTTAATCTCGCAAACTCTAAAACCTCATCAATTAATTTTACAATTTTTGCATTATCTAGTTTAGTCTTTGATTTTACGAAATCTATCTTCATAGGTGATCCTTTCTTCAAATAAACAAAATCTCTCTCTTTAATATGAACTGACATCGTCTCTTTATCAAAAAAAACTTTCAAAGGATTCTTCATTTTAGTATTCACACTTAAAACTTGAGTTTTTATATCAAATAAATCATATACCTTTTTTTCCTCATCACTTGCAACAAGAACAACAAGATCAGATTCTAAACTCATATAACCCTCCCTACACTTAACTTCGATATTTTCAGACCTAACACTACTCTCACCAAAAAATACAACCTTAAATTTCTTCTTTATTGAGAGTTCTTTAATTAAACTTAACTCATTTAACCCAATATTACCTCTCAAAACGGAATTTCTTTTTAACTCTTCAAAATAAGAAACAAAGAATCTTGGCAGATACAATTCGTCAATATTCAAATCTTCTTCAATTAATTTTACTAAAATACCTTCTAAAAAAGCATTAATAGTTATAGCATATTTGTTAACCATGAAAAGATAAAGAATTATAAATTTTTAAAGGTACTCATTAAATTATCCTAAAGCCTCATATTTCTTTAAACCATAATGCCATAAAACAAAAGTTCCAAATATAAAAAATATAAAACTTCCAAATATAAGATTAAAAAAATCAAAAAAAATTTGCGAATTTCCCTTCATGATCTCAATTATAAAAAATGCATGAACTGCAGCAGGCATCAAATAAATAACTCCAAACAATGAAAAATTTTCAAAAAGTTTTGGCGTAAATCTCTTTGTAACTGAATTTAATCTGTAAGGTACATCAATTAACATCTCAACTCGTTTGAAAAAGAAAGAAAATGAATCTAAAAAATTTGCAAATGCCATAAAATAAAACCATGAAAATATAATCACTAACCATGCTAAATAGAAATTAGTATAAAACATAATCATAATAGGAATTAAATAAGAAATCATAAATATTGATGAAACTAAATTATTTCCACTAACAAGTTTTATTGAACTCATAAAATAAATATTAACTGGCCTCATGAGAGTATCATTTAATTCTCCCTGCAATAATCTATTTGGAAAATCTCTCAAATTATGTTGCCATAAAACTTTCCAAGAGATAAGATCTAAAGTAAAATATACAAAAAAATCAAACATATTCCAATTTATAACTTCTCCAATAAAACCTTTTAAAGTATAAAAAAATAATAATGTTGTTAATAATAAAGTTAAATCAAAAAAAGTCATCATCCAAAAATTAATTTTATATTCCTTAGATCTTTTTAATGCAAGAACAATTTTAATATGATATATCTCCAAATATTTCATTAATATTGATCTTTTTCGAAATACTTCCATTCTCATCCAAACACCTCATATTTCTTTAGACCATAATGCCACATAACTCTTGTCAAACTAAAAAATAAAATTATTAAACCAATCAAAATACTAAATTGTAATTCTATTCTCCAAACATCATATCCTCTTAAAATTGGAATAAGTAAAGTACCAATAAAAAATATTGGAAATAACATGAAAAAATAAATTACTAAATAAAATAATAAAATAAGAATGCTTACTAAAAAACTAAAAAAAATTCTCTCCGTATGTATATCAAAATATAAAAAGAAGAAAATTAATGCAATAATATCAGTAAGTATAAAAACAACTGCTGGAGAAGCTAATGACGAAGTATAAAACAGATAAATCCTATTCATAGGTCTTACTAAAAACTGATTCAATTCACCTGATTTAATAAATTCGAAAAGTAGCTCCTTCCACATAAATATACCTCCAATTCCAAAAAGCAAAGCTGCAAGAATCATATGTAAAATAAAATCTTCAAATGTCCAAAACAAACCACTCTCAAAATTATCAAAGATTACTCTATAAAAAAAAATCATAGAAATAAAATAAATTAATTCAAGTGGCCAAGAGCTCCAAAAGTTTGCTTTATACTCTAGAAGTCTCTTATACATAATAAAAAAAATTACTTTCAAATAATCCCAATATCTACCAATTCCAAAAGGTTTAACTTTAAATTCCATAATATCTCCTATCTATCCTCCAAATGAGGTTAATTTGCTAAATCCTCTACTGTATAACATTCTCATCAAAACAACCATAATTATAATCCATATTGCAAATATTCCCATTGCTCTAAGAGCTTCTTGAAATCCTAATTTTCCTAAATAAATACTCGCAAATGTAAATTCCAAATAAAAAAATGGAGTCCATCTCAAAAATCCAAGCATCCATGTAGGAAATAAACTCAGTGGTAAAGCTCTACCTGATAAAATCCATAAAATTTGTTGAATTGAAGCCCTAACCCCCCCAAATCTCTGTTAGCCAGAAAGCAAGTCCACCAATCATAACATTAATTACAATATCAAAAAATATAAGCAAAAATCCATAAACTATAAATAATGTAAATATTCCTGCAGGAGGATATGGAATCCCAGCAATTTTAGTAATTCCTAAAAGTAAGAAAAAAAACATTCCAATATTAATAATTCTTGAACCAAAACTATCTGCAAGCAAACTCTTAACAAAATTAACTGGCCTACAAAGCATAATTGCAATATCTCCTGACTTAATCATCTGTGAAATCCTATCTGAAATATCACTAGCCCTTGCAGTATTAATCAAAAGACCAATAACTAAATACACAATCATCTCTGCAAAAGTAAAACCTCCTATTAAAAAATTAGGGTCTCCTCCTCCTTTAATCTCGAAAATATACTGCCAAATAAAATAAAAAAAAACTCCCATAAAAAATGGTGTAGTAATCGTTCCTATCAAATACGATTTATACTCAATAGATTTTTTAAATCCTATCTTAAAATATTCAACATACTTATGATATGAGGGATAAATTTGTACACCTTTACTTTTAACCATTTTTATGCTGCTACCTCATCTTCTCCAATAAACTTATCTACATTATAATCTAATATTTTAACTCCTTTTTTAAGCAATAAATCTAAATTATTTCTAAGAGTATAATTACTTGTATTATTCTCCCTATAAAAATCAGCATAACCATTAATAAAAGTTCTTGTATCTTGTTTTTTTTTATATGAATCATAATCCCCAACATTTGAACCTGTTCCTAAAATAGAAGTATAAATATTATATCCACTTTCCTTTAAATGACAAATCGAAGTCAAAACACAATTATTTCTATTAATTCCTATAACATATAAATCTCTAATTTTATTCATTGTCAAATAATTCATAAAATCACTGTTAAATGCTACTGAATCAGATGTCTTATTAAAAACCAAACTTTCCTTATCTTTTAATACATTTCTGTAAGCTCCAAAATATTCTATTTCTAAAAAATCAATTTCATTAACTCTACACAAAGATTTAATTTTAGAATGATATTTAAATAAAATTTTTTGTTTATAACTAGGATAAATCCATTTCAAAAATTTATTCTGCATATCTATACTTACAACTGCAAAATTTTTGCCTTGATTTGTCAGATTAAACAATTTTTGAAAATCTTGTTCAACCCTCAAATCTACCCACTCCAATTTAGATTTATTAAATAACATTTTTACATACCCTTTCTAGTCTCATAAATTTTTGCTACTATATTTTCTAATTTTGGCTCTTGAATAGTCAAATCAATAATCTCAACACTCTCTACAATTTGAGACAAGTATTTACCTAAAGAATCATTTGCAGGAATTTTAATTGTAATATTATAATCAATCTCCTCAATCACATCTAAATTCTTTCTTAATCTTTCCAACTTAGCCTTGTCATGAACTTTTTTATAATAAAAACTAACTCTCTTCCAATCCGAATATTTCTCCTTAAACTTATTAAGTGAGCCTTCATAAGCAACTATTCCTTCATCAATTAAAACAATTCTCGAACAAAGTTCTTCAATATCATCCATATCATGAGTTGTAATCATAATAGTTACACCTTCTTCACGATTAATCTTTCTCAAAAACTTTCTAATCGCAATTTTAGCCGAAGCATCAAGACCAATTGTAGGCTCATCTAAAAACACAATCTTAGGTTTATGCAAAAATGAAGCTGCAAGCTCACATCTCATCTTCTCACCTAAAGAAAGCATCCTATAAGGTCTCTCGAAAAACTCTTCAATTCCAAGCATCTTAACCAAGTATTCAACCCTCTCTTGATAAAACTCCTCACTAAGTCCATAAATAGCTTTGAATAATCTAAAAGAATCCTTAACAGGAATATCATAAGCTAAAATACTTCTCTGACCAAATACCACACCAATTTGTTGAGTATATTCATTCCTATCTTTTACTGGATTTAAATTTCCAAAGACTTTAATATCTCCTAGAGTAGGATGTAGAATTCCTGTAAGCATTTTAATAGTTGTAGACTTACCAGCACCATTAGGTCCTAAATAACCTAAAATCTCACCTTCTTTAATCTCCAAATCAATATCAACTACAGCAACTTTTTCTTCCCATTCTCTATAAACCCAAGAAAGTCTCTTCTTCATCCAAGACAAATCTTTTGATTTTTTAGGAACCTTGAATACTTTTCTTAAATTCTTTACTTCTATTATATTTTTGTTCATTTATCTAATATAAATTATGTTTATTTCTTTTTTAAAATTTTGTAACTTTTAAGTTCACTAAAGCTTAGGAATTGAAAATTCCTTGAGTTTGTTACTTATACTATCACATATATAAAGTGCAAAACTAGAAGGAAAATACAATGCAATAGTATACCTTCTAGGAAAAGATCCAAATGAAATAGGTCAGAATATGCAGAAAATCCTAAACATACTAGAAGATAGTATAATTGAATATGATTTATTATTCTTTGATGAATTAATCAAATTTATTCAGTTTCCCGAAAAGGAATTGAAATAGATAATTCAATCTTGAATTTTATGTAAAGATTTTGAATAAGTTAAAAAAACTGGACCATTATGTCTTACTAATCTACTTGCTTCATCACAATCTTCTGGCACCCTAACTAACGAGTGTGTATTTACATCATACTCATTCAGCATTCTTCTAACCAAACTTGCACTTACAGGTTCAGGGCTGACTTTTAAACCCCATAGCTGATCTCGACCGACACGATAGACAAAAAATTCAGAAAGACCATACGTTTGTTCATTTAATAATTGATCATATTTCACACCAAAAGATAGTTCTCCTTTGTTAAGCGCTAATTCAAGCATTCTTAAGTTTCTTCTAATAATTAATGGCTCAACTTTCGCTAACCCATTTGAATTATCAATTATAGATTTATTTCTTTCAGCAACATCTAGTAGAATCTCTTTAGCTGTTCCTATATCGCATCTAGAAACTCCATCATACTCAATTGGACAATCTAATCCTATATTTCCATCTCCTCCTGAAACCATTTTTAAATAATTAGTTTTATCTCTGACTCCTAGAACCCTGCTATCATCATGTCTCATGGAAATTGCATATAATACCTTTTTCTCTTTTGTACTCATAACCCAAATCAAATAAGTTTAGATATATAAATGTTTCTAAAATTAATCACTATAAAGTTAACAACTCAAAAAATAAAATTAATTTTATTTCCCTACATATCTTAAAATAAAAATATCTTTCATATTCTCAACAGTTCCAAACATCGAAAATAACTCCTCAACTTTTGAATTAGAAATCTTCTCTTCATACATCTTATCATAAGAAACTTCTTCAAACTTTTGATTACCATAAAAATTACAATCACCCAAATGTTTAGCAAAACCAACATTAACTAATTCGAAATCTCTATCCTTCTTCTTAAGTAAACCTTTATTTGCAAGAGAATCACAAACTCTTAAAATCTCATTAAACATCATATCAGTCTTAATCAAAAGCTCAGCAGGATTGAACTTATCACTAAGAGTCAAAATAGTCTTAAATAACTTCTTCTCACTCCCAGCCATTTGTGTAATACTCTCATCTGCATCATAACCCTCAAAAGGAAAAATTTTCTTAATAACTTTTTTATTAACCTTATCAAACAAAATACTAACATCTTTATTATCATTAGTCCTCATCTTAATCATCACACCTGAAACAAGTTGAGTCTCAATATCATTTGAATCAAGCAAAACCTTTGCATCCTCAATTTCAACCTCAGGAGCAACATATTGTAAAAACTCATTATTCTCAGCTTTTTTAGACTCAGCCATAGCAATAGCTTCTTTTTTAACAACTCTTTCCCTTTGTCTACTTTCTTCACGAGTCTCTTCAACATCTCCTCCAAAAGAAATATTATTTACAACATCCTCATCACTTCTTCTTTTATCAGCATCCTCAACTTCATAAGGTAAAGTAATATCTATTGTTTCTCCACCATGTTTAGAAATTCTAGGTCTAATATTAACTTTCAAAGGAATATCAATAACTCCAGTTAAAAGACAAGTTCCAATATTTAACTTCTGAATCTCATTTTCTGAATCTGAATCAACTCCTTCTGAAGATGAAATAACTGATTTAATATCATTTGGATTTGTAATTTTTAAAATAATCTGCGTAGAACACTGCGAAACTACATTTTTATCAACTTTTGCAGGCCTTTGTGAAATCACACAAAGTCCAACTCCAAACTTACGACCTTCTCCAGCAATAGTTCTAATAATCTTTGAAGTCTTAAGTTCTCCAAAACTTCTCTCAGGACAAAAATTATGAGCTTCCTCTAAAACAAGTAAAAAGGGAGGTATTTCTTCCTTCTTTCTTGCTTCAAATAAAGATTTAATAAGTCCAGATACAAAAGTCTCCTGAACATAAGGTTCAACTCCCTTAAGTGAAATAATTGATGCTCTTTTATGTTTTACAATCTCATTTAGTGGAGTAGGATTAGTTGAATAAACTCTCAACTTCTTCAATTCTTCAAGAAGAGTAATAAGTGACCATTTAGAATTTGACTCTTCATTAGAAATTGTGAAAATAAGTTCATCAAAATTAACTCTGTTATTCAAAGAACTTAAAACATTAAACATAAGACCTTGTTGAGCAGGAGATAACTTTTGAGGAAGTGACTCAATCAAATCTTGAGGCTTTAGAGAGTTCAAATCAAGTGTAATTGGCTCACATTGAGGATTAACATTAGTATCAGGAGAATACTCCTTAATTTGATTTAAAAAACCTTGAGATTTAATACCAAATTTATCCATTCTCTTCATATCTCTCTTATCAGTATTAGGATACTTAATAGTTGCGTACTCATTATGAGGATCAAGAATTACAATAGGAATATTCTTCTTAATAACCTCTTCAAGTAAAACTCCTACTGTATATGACTTACCAGCTCCTGACTTTGCAAGAATAGCAATATGTTTTGTAATTGTTTTTTTCAAATCAAGATTAATTCTCAAATTAGGGTGATGTTCAAGAACTCCAATAAAAGCATCACTATCCCTAGTTAAACCAACAGTATCTTCAATAAAATCATCATCTGCCAAATCAATTTTTGCATCATTAGTAAAAGGAGTTCTAATATTTTTCAAAACTCCAGAATCTCTATAACCAATAATTTTACAATCTCCTATCAGTTTCTCTCCATCCCTTGTAATATTATAAACTTGAGTTAAAACTTCTTCATCATCATGATGTTCAACTTTTAAAAAATCAAAAGTCTTAATATCACCAAAAATTTCAATCCTAAATTTATAGGTATTAGATTTACCAAATAATCTTGCAAGCATTTTATATAAAAATTAAAGCTAGACCCTTTATAAATTTTGTTTGTATAAAAAAAAAGTATATAAAAATTAATCCTTAGAAATAAAGTAACTTCCTTCACCACTAGTATGATGTTTAATATAATCAATCACTTTATCTTGTAATGATTCAGTAATTTCAAGTTTAATTTTTAAATTTCCATTCCTATCATAATATTCTTTCAGAATTTTACCGAACTTTCTAAAAGGACCATAAAAAGAACCTAAATATTTTGGAGGAATTTCGACCTCTAACACTATTTTATCAATAGAAATAGCAATAACTTTTTTTAAACCCTTCAAAACTTCTTCGGATTGATTTTCAAAAATTATATATGGATCAAAATTAAATTTAAGTTTATTAATCTCACTCTCAATCATTGAAGCAGTATACTTTCCTTTTGTAGCAGGATTAACTGCATTCTCAACAATATAATTTACTACTTGCATCTTCTTTTCTTCACGAAGTTTATTAGTATAAGAAGTAGGAATTTGACACTCTCCTCTAAGTAAAATCTCTTCTAAAATCTCATCTTCAGAAAGTCCTCTAAATGACTCCTTCAACAAAATCTCAGATGCAACATCTCCTTTTTTCTGATCCTTAAATATTTTAACATCTGCTAAAACATCATAAACACTAATAGCATAATGTTTTTTCTTGTACTCATTTAATTTCTCGAAGTCAACCAAAACTTCAAATTGATTTCCTCCCTTCTTATATCTTACTTCAAATGCTTCATCAACCTTAACCATATAGTAACCTAAATCGAACACATATATAAAACTTAGTATACTAAAAGTAAATGAAAACAAATACACCTTAACATTAATAAAAACATTTTTAAAGAGATAACATAATTAATACTTAAAATAAGAAAAAAATGAAACATCATAAAACAATTACTAAAAAATTAGATGACGAATTCCCATGGAATAAAAAAACAATAGGACACTTTTTTCTAGGTGTAGGATTTATAATGTTTGTTTTAAACACAACAACAATATTAAACCTAATTCAAATAGAAGAAATTGCAATCCCAATGATAGGATATTATACTTCAACATTAAGTTCCCTTTTTTTAATGGGATACTCACTATACAATATATATAGTGAAGATTAAATTCTTTCTTAAATAGAAAACAAATCTTTTTAAACAATTCTAATGAATATTAATATTAAATGATAGAATATATAGTATTATCTATAGTTATTGCAACATTTCTAATAGCATCAATTGAAGACATAAAAAAAAGAGAAGTATATGATTACATAAACTACTCTTTAGCATTTCTAATAATAATAATTGCAATATTTGATAGTATGATAAACTCAACTCTTGACCCAATAAAATATACAGGATTTGGAATTTTAATAGGTTTTGCTCTAGGCTCACTTCTTTATTACATAGGAATTTGGGGAGGAGGAGACGCTAAATTTTTAATAGGATTCTCTGCAAGCATATACTACCTTAGAAATTTTATAAACAAAGAAGAAACCCTTTACTTAATATTCACAAACCTAACAACATTTTCTGCAACGATATTTAAATTATTTTTAGAATCACTTAGAAACTACATACTAATACTTGACGGAATTTTTCTCTTATTAATAATACTTCAAATAATAAAGTCTAAAAATTTTAAAATGTTCAAATCAAGATTCACATTATTTACAATAATATTTTTATTACTAATAGGACTATATTTTCACTATTCAAATTTCATATTAATATTAATTGGTTTTGCATCATTTCTCCTGATATTCTTTGGAGATGAAGATTGTTTTCATTCAATATACTTTAAAATAACTAAAAAAATAAAAAATCTAAAAGAAAATGAAATTCCTGACAGTTCAATTATTGAAAACAATAAAACAATAATAAATTATGAAGACTCAAAAGATGGACTAACAAAAGAACACATCCACATACTAAATGAGCAAATAAAAGAAAATGATAAATCTATATACCTAAGAAAGATACTACCATACTCAATATTAGTAATATTAAACTATTTACTCTACATTTTAAAAATAATCTCAATAAATGAAACAAATATAGAAATACTTGGATTTCTATTTAAATTTTTATTGATATCATTCTTTGTAGGTGCAGTAATTGGAATTTTAATGTTAATATACTATTACACAAAAAACTTCAAAAAAATCAAGATTACATTCAAAAAATCTGAATACATCTACTTTGCAATTAACTTATTAATCCCACCAATCCTATTTGCAATAACAAAAAATACTACAACACTAATATTACTATTATTAATACCAGTTTATTTCTTTGTAAAAATTCTAAGAAAAATTGAAGGACACATGTTCATAAAACAAATAGACTTAAACAATGTAACATATGGAGATTGGATTGCTCAAGATATAAAAATCAAAAATAAAGTAATATACACCATTAATGACTTCAAACTTGGAATCAATGAAAAACAATTAGAAAATCTAAAAACACTCTCAAAAAAACACAAAGAACTCAAAAAAATATATGTAAAAGATGGTCTTGCATTCTTACCACCTTTATTTATTGGATTTATTATAACAATATTAATTTAAATTAAATTACCTAATTCAATATCATCTTCAACAATATCTAAATCTTCACCAATAACTGTCTCAATCTCACTTTGATTATCCAAAGTAGTATCTAAAACATCATCTTCTCCCATATTAGTATCTAACTCATCACTCTCAATAACAAGTTTATCAACTTGACCAGTATCAACTTTAGGAGCACAACCACTAAAAATAAAGGCAAAAATCACAAGTATTAAAATCAAATTTTTTATCTTTACCATTTTTCTATGTAAATAAATATAAATTACTAGACTTTTAAAGGTTTCGTAATAAAAAATATAAAAAAGTTCGATTTGCAAGTAAATTAAGATAGATTGTATAAACTCCAAAAAATTTGTGAAGAAAGAAGTAATAGTAGTGATAAAAGTTATCATTTAGAAGAAAAACGATTCTCTCGACCCTGCCTTGCAGGCTCACACTTCTTTCGGGACGTATAATGCAGATTAGAAAATTATTTAAATCAATAAAATCAAATCAATATATGATAATTCAAAACTTTGAAATTAAAGCAAAATCTAACAATCAAAACAAAATTAGAGAAATTTTGAAATCAAAGAATGCTGAGTTTAAAGGTACTGACCATCAAATCGATACATATTTTAAAGTTAATTTTGGTCGATTGAAATTACGAGAAGGAAATATTGAAAATAATTTAATACATTATAATCGTGAAGACAAAGAAGGACCAAAACAATCTAAAATAATTCTTTTCAAATCAGCACCAGATTCAACATTAAAAGAATTACTCACAAAAGCACTTGGAATTTTAGTGATTGTTGATAAACAAAGAGAAATCTATTTTATTGATAATGTTAAATTCCATGTTGATACAGTTGAAGATTTAGGAACTTTTGTTGAAATTGAAGCAATTGATAAAAATGAGACTATTGGAAAAAATAAATTACTAAAACAATGTCAGTTTTATCTTGATTTATTTCAAATTTCAAAAGATGATTTAATTTCAGTTTCTTATAGTGATTTATTATTAGAAAAATAAACAGGCTGGTTTCTGCGTTATACTATCGCTCCATTTCACAAGTTCTCCCTAACTTTAATTGTAAACCAAAATAACTTTCTCAAAGAGTGTATGATATTATATTATCAAATTAGAAATTTTTATTCCACATAGATTTAGCTAATTTCCCTGTATACATATACTTATCAAGCAACTTATTCTTCAAAGCTTTCTCTTTATTCTTATTATGAACTTCAATGTAAGAATTAATTTTTTCAATCAAAATACTTTTAATTTCACCTGAAAGCATTCTTCCTGATTCATATTCTTCCTTAATTCTTGCAATCTCAGAATCATCTTCCTCAAGTAAATAATACAACCATTGATAAGAAACATCAACTAAAGTATCCCCACCTTTCTCCCTATGCTCCTCTAAAGTTGCTCTTCCTCCAGAGAATGCATACTTATTTACTTTCTTTTTAACAACCAAAGGAACATCTGTAAGTAAAATTGCTTTATCAGCATTAGATGCTGACATTTTCCCTTCTGGTCCTGTCAAAGAAGATAAAAATTTTGAATGAATATTAACATTTTTCTCATAACCTAATCCTTTAGCAATATCTCGTTGTAATCTAAAAAATGGATCTTGATCAATACCCATAGGAATAACACAAATTCCTTTCTCAAAAAAAGTTGGAACAATCTGAAGTGCAGGATAATTAATCATACCGATATTAGAATCATTCTGAAAACCAAAAGTATTTCTTGCTTGAGAAAAAGTAATCTTCTTTGCAGTTCTCAAATAAAGAGGATACATTCTACTCATATACTCAGTATTTCTAAAAATAAATGTCTTATCAGGATTAAAACCAATTGCACTAATATCTAATAAATCAGACTTTGTCATCTCTTCAACTTTCTCAAGTGTCAAATCTTTCTTAAACAAAAACTTCTCATCATCAGGTATTTGAATGTATAAATTACAATCAAAAATATCTTGCAAATATTTAGTAAACATAAAAGGAATCAAATGTGCAATATGCATACTCCCTCCAGGAGAACGGCCAGTATACAAAAAGAAAGGTTTTCCTTCTTTATGCGCTTCAAGAGCCTTATCAAATTCCCTATGTGAAAAAAACAACTCCCTCTTCAAATAAATATGATATGGAATTCCTTTTTTCTCTGAAAGTTCCTTTATCTCATTTTTAATTTTATCAGATAAACATTTTACTCCAAATTCCTTAATCAATTTATCATAATCAACCTTCCCATCAACATCCCAAGGTGTAACTTTTTGCTCACTCATACTATATTTGATTCTTTTTACTTTTTAAATCTTATCCTTCCAAATATTTAAATCCTAAAAAAACACCAAATAATTATTTCTAATTTATTTATATTTAATAGTTACTTCAGCAAATAAGTAATAAAT
>JAQICV010000102.1 GCA_027858315.1 Candidatus Woesearchaeota archaeon | reverse complement strand
GATGCAGTATTACCTTTAGAAACAAATATCTGGTGAAAATATATAGGAACAGTAGAAGATTATAATAATCAATATGGAGAAGTAGAAATAGGAACTTATCCAAGTCCAGAATTTGGTGGTGATGTATCCTATAATGGTTTCTTAACTACTTATAGTAATCCAGCTAATTATCTAAATATATTATATAATCCAACAACTATCAATGAAACTGTGTTTAAATCAGGGAGACTTGTAACTTTTGAGGCAGCTACTTTTATAACAGGTGATTTAATTTCTTATTATATTGGGGATGTCTACAATAAAAGATTTTATAAAGTTAAATTACTACATCAATTAATAAATGGGTATTTAGATTTAACAGATGATATTTGGAATAAGTACAGAACTTTTAAAGGAGGAGTATTAGATGCCACAACTTTCTGATTTAATGACCCAATATTTGAATATAAAAGCAATAAACAATATAAAGGAAAACTTAGTTTATCTTTAGAAATAGAAGATTTAGATGAATTTTCTTTAGTAGAATATCCAACTGTAACAAAGAATGCTTCGGAAGAATATACAATTTCTTTTACAGTTCTTATGAATGGTACAGAAGTTATAGAAAATGTACAACCAGAAGTAAAAATAACTTATGGAGAAGCATCCGAGATTACTTTAACAGGTACTTTAGTAGGTACTTTAGATGAAGGAGAATGAGTATTTGAACATAATTTAGGACCAGTTGTTACCAACACAGAATTATTTTATGAAATTAAACCAATTATATCAGTTGGTGGTGTTCCTATAGCAGAAATAGATTTACCTAATATCTATATCGATAAATACACAGAAACAGGTACAGTATTAATTACTACTGACCAAGATAAAATAGTCTTTGATCCAGATGCTGATAGATTTACCTGTGATCCTGTTGCAGGAGAAAAAACATTTGAAGTTATTTATCTTAAAAATAATTTAGACAATGATTTAACTCCAGCTTTAGTTACATCTAATACACCAAGTGTTTATGTATTAGATGGAGAAGCAACTCCAGTTGGAGCTGTTTTATTAGGCCATTATACTATAGCAGGGGACATTATTACTGTAATAGATACAGACCCAGCAGTTCCAGCATGAGTACATACAGCTTTTAAAATTAGTAATAAAATTATTGTTGCATCTGAGGACTGCTCCCTACAATCTTTATTTGTATTAATGGCAGATTGATTAACTACTACAGTATATGATATAACATTAACACAAAATGGAGAACCCGTACTTCCTTATAAAAATGCTGGGTACAATCAATTTTATTTCTGATTAAAACCTAAAGTAGCAGATAATGATAATAATTTTACTATACAAATAGCATCTAATAATTATGAAACTATTTCATATGAGAATATTATATTTGATTATGATAGATTAATTGATTATTCTTTTGAAAATGCCGGATATAGCACAATTTTCTTCGATCAATATTATAATCCACTAAAAGAATTATATTATGGTGTTCCTACTATGATGGCTATTCAAGATTTAGATAGAAAGAAAATAGAATTAACTATTACTATGAATCTGCCTTTTCCAGACTCTAGTAAAGGGAGTCTTTATGTTGAACAAATTCAGGATGATGTAACATATAAAGGATGAATTGTAAGAAGTGATGAAGCCACTATTGAAAGTAGTACAGTGTCATTAGGAGTAGAAATAGTTGATGAAAAAACAGCTAAAATTCTTATTTATCCAGATATAGATTTTAATATAAAAGGATTCTTGCCAGGACATGACTATCTATCTTACCAAGGAAATGTCTCTGCAAATACATCTTTAAATTTAGCTTTTATAGGAGTGATAAAATATACTCTAGTACAGGCTACTTTTTTCGGAAATAGTATACAAGCTGCTTATTTTCAATATTCTCCATCAGAATATTATGGAGATAATATTGCAGTACAAGTTATTGGTACTGGGTTAGATGAATCTATACAATTAGTATGGGGAGATTTATATGATGTTGAAAGATATGAACAAGTTCTTCAATTAGAAGAATCAGCGATTATAACAGCTCCTTATGTTAATGAGACTGTATTATCTGGCAATTTATATGATAATATTCCAGAAAATACAGAGGATTATTATGTAACTAGACAAGTAGATTCTGGAACTTTAGTATTAGCAAAAAATTTATTTTACTCTCTACAATAATAACTATGGCATTACCAACAATTAATATAGGAATAAATAATACTATACAAGCGGGACCGGAAGATGGTTCCCTTGTTTATAGATATGCTCCACTTAAAAATCTTAAAGGAGATGATGGAGACTTAATAGATTTTAGTGTTATAGCTAAAGATATAAAAGTGGATGTAAATACTCCACTACAAATAGATGTTGAGAAGTCTTATGATAATTCTACTAATTTAATTCTGAATGATAAAAATAATCCTTTAAAATTAATTAATACTAGATTTTATTTAAAAGATTCTTTAAATTATAAAATAGCAGATAGAGAAGGTGCTCTAGACACAAATATTTATTCTAAAGATAATATTTTATCAGAAACTTCTTTAATAAAAAGAGCAAAAACTATTTCTTCTCTTGATTTTTTAGGAATAGAAGATGGAGGTATTTTACATGTAGGTTTATATACTTTTTATTTTAAATTAGCAGATGCAGATGGAAATGAATCAGACTTTATAGCTGAATCAGGCCCTGTTACTTGCTATGTAGGAAGTGTAGATGATCCTAGTTCTATAAGAGGTGGTCAGTACAATGAAGACAGCGGAAAAATCGTTAAGTTTTTATTAAAAAATATAGATTTATCTTTTAGTTATATTAACATATATTATACAAAATCTACTGGAAGTAATGATGTAGCTACATTAGAGACTTTTAAAATAGAAGATAAATTTAAAATAGGTAGTTTAGATACTAGTATTACTATTACAGGATATGAAACTCATACAAAAATAGGTAATGAAGAAATAAATCTTCAGTATGCAGCTTTTGATGCTGCTAAGACAAGTGAAAATTGCCAAAAGATGACTTTTATTGGTGGGTCTCAAAGAAATTATGATTTATATGAAACTCTTGAAAAATATAGTTTATCTGTAGTACCAGAGATTTGTTTAGAAGAAAAAATTTCTCTATTAGATGAAGACTTTGAAAAGAAAAGTGTTCTTCATAAACCTGAATATTATAGTGCAGAAAATACTTATTATAGATTAGGTCATTGAGATGAAGAAATATATAGATTTGGTATTGTGTATATAATGAATGATTATACTTTATCACCTGAATTTAATGTTAGAGGAGTTACCGTATTAGATGACGATTTTATATTTACTACTATTGATGTAGATGATGTAATAAAATATGGAGAAGATGGAGTTTATTTAAGCAACTCTGAGAATATATATAATCCTGAAAATACTAAAGGTGTTTTTAAAATAGATTTAAAAGAAGGTATATTTTCTGCTAATACAGCTACTCCTATTGGGTTAAAATTTAGATTTAAAGGGGATGTAATAGAAGGAAATTCAATAAAAGACTTACCTGGATTAAAGGATATAACTAAAGGATGTTTCATAGTTAGACAAAAAAGAATACCTACAATCCTTACACAAGGACTTTCTATAGGGACAGAGAAAACTACAAGAACTCCTGTAATATATGGATCTCATTATGATTCGGAAACTAATGATAGCTTATCTTATTTTATGGAGTCTTTCTTAAAAAAAGAAAGTGACAGACCAAAGTTAGGAAGATCTTTTTTTACAGCTTCAAATGTTCTTTCAGATTCTTTAATATGCCCAGAAGCTACTTTAGACCCAGAAAAATTTGGGTCAATATTTAATTCATCTAATTTTATATTAAAAAAGATTAAAAATGATACTAATGCACTTTTTCTAGATAAAACAACTAATAATAAAAGAAATAAGTTTTTCTTAGGTAGTTTAGGCATCGGAACGCCAAGTACTAACTTAGATGCGTCTTTATTACTTGTAACTCCAGGAATTTCACAAATTGGAGATACAGATCATAAATTTAAAAGTTTAGCAGGAGATGCAGGAAGAGCCTGAGAAGCACTGGATATAAAAGGAGATTTAGAAGAAGCTTCTGATAATTATAAAGAGTCAGAGTGAACAAAAAGTACTACTAAGATTAGGGGTATCTTTAATACCTACATAGGCACAAGTTATAAATACTTAGAAAAGCATCAATTATATAATATATACCAGAAGGATTATAATTTTACTAAAAGATGAAGAGATTATTTTAAAGTAAGATATAATAATAAAGCTTCTTTCTTTGCTGTGTCTGATAGGATTTCTTGAGAGAATACTCAGGATCGTCCAATAAAAGTATATAGAGGAGATTGCTTTATAAATACAGTGGCTCATAGAATGAACTGGAATTTTATTGACCCAGAACTTCCTACTACTAATAAAATTATAGACAATTGAACTTGACATAAAAACTATAGAGTAGCTAAAGAAAATATTGAATTTACGGGTAATAATATAGGATTTGGTGATGGATGATCTGGAGAAAGCACAATTTTTTATCAAAAATTGTTAGAATTATTCACATATAGTTCCTCTAAATTAAGTGATGCAAAGGTAATCCCAGTAGATGGAAAAGATTTTGAAAAAAAATCAGAAGAAAATGGATTATATGGTGTTTCTAAAATTAATAGACCTGATGTAAATGCAGTTCCATTAGGACATTGAATAGTGTTTCCAGTGTGTTCAAATATAAATATTGCTTTAAGAGATTTAGATTTTTCTAGATCTTCTGAAGAGGCTCTTTTTGGTCTAAAAAGAAGTTTTCATCCTCTACAAGAAGCAGACCCAAATAATAAATTACCTGAATCTAGTATTTACAATAAAGGATATAAAGAAATAAACAGCAAAAAATCTTATTTTGAATTACCTGATGTTCCTTTTTTAAAGAATACTTTTAATACAAGAATACATTACTCTCAACCATTACAAGAATCTTCTTTTAAAAATGGAAATAGAATATTTATTGACAATCATTATAGAGATTATTCTAATGAATATGGAGCAATTGTAAAACTTGTAGAACGATTTGGTACATTGATAGCAGTCATGGAAAAAGGTATTTTAATGATACCTGTAAATGAGAGAGCTTTAATGGCAAATGCTTCTGGAGAAAATGTTTATGTAAATACTGAAAATGTTCTTCCAAAAAATCCTAAAGTAATTTCTGATTCTTTTGGTAGTATGTGAGAGAGTTCTATTGTAAAAACTAATAGATTTATATATGGAATTGATACTGTTGGTAAAAAAATATGGAGAACTAATGGAGAAGTTTTTGATATTATTTCAAATTTAAAAATTCAGAAATTTTTGAATGATAATATTACATTAAATAGATTACAGAATACATATATGAATGGATCTTTCTTTATTAAAACACATTTTAACGCTAATAAAGAAGATGTAATGTTTACTTTTGTAACTCCTGATAATCAATGGCATATATGTTGAAATGAACTTTTAGAAAAGTGAGTAACCAGATATTCTTGATTTCCTGAATATTCAGAAAATATTAACAATATTTTTTATACATTTGCAAATGAAACACATCATATTGGAAAAGGAAATATTTTATACAAACATGGCTTTGCAGGATTGCAAGAAGAGGCTGGAAATATCCTTCCTACCAAATGATATGATATGCAATATCCATTTGAATTTGAATTTGTAGTCATTGGTGTACAGGGAACTCAAAAGATATTTGATAATTTAAAAATTATATCAAATTTAACTGAACCAGATTCATTTTATTATGAAATAGCTGGAGAAGGTTTTAATTGAGTGGATGCTAAAGATAGTATTTATTCCTTTACTACACAAGACGAGTTTGAAAATTATTTATTAGGGGATTCTTCTATTAAAAAAGTACCTTATATATTTAAAAAGGATAATTTTACAAGAAGTTGAGTAGAAGGAGATGATATAAGAGATGTAACTCTTTTATATAATGATAAAACTAAACAAAAAGAAGTTTTATCCTATCAAAAAGGAATGGATATAAAGAAAAAAGGACGATTAAAAGGAAATATGAATTATGTAGAAGATGCTTGAGATGTGCAAATTCAACCAATTATTTTTAAATATGCATACTTAGACTCAAGTAATACTTTACTATTATCTGATAATGTAGGTATGAAAATTAGAGATAAGTACATAAAAATAAGAATAAGGTATGATGGCACTAGATATGCATTGATAAATTCACTATTAACACTATTTACTGTAAGTTATGCATAAAAGAAAAATACTAAAAGGACAGGCTGGATTACCATTAAATTATAATCTTGGGCTTAGTCCTTCTACACAAAAAAGTTTGCAGGAAATTCTTTCTGGGTCTAATAAATTAAAGTATTCTACTTTTGACCCTGCTACATATAAATCTGCACAAACTTCCATTGAAAAGATAGATTTAGGGTATAAGGGGTTAAACACTTCTTCTCCTTTAGCTAGTCTTGGTAAAACAAAAGGAGCTACATCATTAAAAGGAATTTCTGGAGCCGGAGCTGCTATTGAGGTAGCTTCTGGCCTTGTGCCAAAATATGATAATGAAAGTGAGTTGACGAATAAAGCAAATACAGCTTATGATACTACAGC
>JAQICV010000101.1 GCA_027858315.1 Candidatus Woesearchaeota archaeon | reverse complement strand
GATATTCAGTTCCTCCAGGAGGTGACACTTCTATTTCTGCAGAATTGGGAGGTCCGGGGTTTGAGAATGAGTATTGGAAAGAGAATGGTTGGCAAACTAGAACAGATTTTCCAACTGAAGGTAGTGATAGAGCAGTAAAAGGTGGAGCTTTAAAATATGCTATTGGATCTTTTCCTTCCATGTATCGTACTGAAGGAAAAGGTTCTAATCAAAGCGTAGTAAGTACCTGTACATATCTGCTTTATGAAAGTCTACTGGGATGGGATAGGTATGATGAATTTATCCCAAAGTTAGCTTCTCACTGGAAAATTGAGAATGAAGGTACAACAATCTCAATGAGACTTAATCCTAATGCTAGATGGAATGATGGGATGCCATTAGTTGCAGATGATGTTGTTGCGACATATAATCTATTAACTGATCCAGGACTTTTATCCCCTTATACAAAAGAGAATTATGAACAATTTTCTGTTGAAAAAATCTCAAAATATATTGTTAAGTTTCAATTTAAAAAACAGGGGTGGAGAAATCTTTATAATGCTGGTTTATGGTATACTGTTTATCCTGCACACTGTTTGAATAAAATAGATGGAAAAACTTATTTACAAAAATATCAATTTACTACTCTGCCTGGAACAGGGCCGTATGTGTTTGATTATGAGCAAACTATAAAAGGCAAAAAAATTACATTAAGAAGACGAGAGGACTATTGGGGGAAGAATCTTCCTCAAAACAGAGGTCGTTACAATTATGATAAAATAGTTTTCCTTGTTGTAAGAGATGCATCTCTTGAGTATGAGAAATTTAAAAAAGGTGAACTAGATATTTATCAACCAACCAGTAAAGAGTGGGTTACTGATTTGGATTTAGATAACCCAAAATCTGGTTTAGAAGAGAAGCTCCCAAAAGGAATTATCCAAAAAAGAAAAGTTTTTGCCTACAGGAAAAAAAGTTTCAATGGGATGGCACTTAATATGAGAAAACCTCCTTTTAATGATATTAGAGTAAGAAAAGCTTTTGCTATGCTTTATAATAGAAAACAGATATGTGATAAGTTGGAATTTGGAGAAACAGTTCCTTTAGATTCTCATTGGCCTTATTCAAAATTTAAGCATCCAGATAATGTTGCAGTAAAATTTAATCCTCGAGAAGCAGATAGATTACTTGATGAAGCAGGTTGGACTGAAAGAAATGAAGAAGGATATCGGAAACATCCTGATTATGGACTTCTTGAAATAACTATTAACCTAAGTGGTGGAGATCAAGTAAAAAAGCACACTATTTTTCAACAAAATCTTCAAAAAGCAGGCATTAAATATAATATAAAAAAATCCACCTGGCCGACTATATCAAAAATTCTTGATGAACGGAATTTTAAAGTGCAATCTTTGGGCTGGGGCGCAGCAGCTGTACCAAATCTAGAGTCTACATTTAATTCTAAGCTTGGCAAACAAAAAGGTACTAACAATATGACCGGATTGAATATTCCTGCTTTGGATTCTCTGAATGAGGTTTATAAAAGAACCTTTGATTTATCAGAGAGGGTGAAAATAGTCCAAAAAGTTGACTCTATAGCCTACAATACATACCATTATGTTTTTGGAACAGGTGTTCCATATTCTCTCCGAATAGCCTTTTTAAATAAATTTGGAACAGTGGAAAGTCTTACCACTTATAAAGGTAGTGGTATATTGGAATATTGGTGGATAGATCAAGAGAAAGAGTCAAAAGTTAAAAAAGCTCTTGCTGGTGATAATTCAATATCTTTCTCAGTTGGGGAAACAATCGTTGATTTTTGGAATATTCGAGAAAATAATAAGAGTTTAAATATTAAAGGAGTCAAATAATGTTTACATATATTATTCGAAGATTTTTATTGATGATACCAACCTTTATTGGGATAACTCTTATCTTTTTTGTAATTTTACAGATAGTTCCTGGAGGTCCTTTAGAGCAAGAGATAATGAAAATAAAACATGCCGCAATGTTGAATGAAGGAGGGAACAGTGGGATTGGAAGTACTGATGGAAGAGAAAGTTTAATCTCTGAAGATGCAATGCTAGAGATGAAAAAATTCTATGGAATGGATAAACCAATTTATGTTCGTTATCTTTTATGGTTGGGATTATGGCCTAGGACTATTTCAGAAAAAGAGCTAGTCGTTGGAGACAATTATCGTCAAAACCTGGCTTTCAGAAAGATTGGCTACAATAATTTCGAACTGCAGAACTGGGTGAAAGTTGGAAAACAGGATGGTGAAGTTAAAGTATACGAATCTCTTGTTGGGGGTGATTTTCAGTTTGAAGATATTCCAGCGCTTCCTCAATTTTCAGATATAAAAGATAATGAATGGGAAATTAATAATAATTGGGAAATAGAAAAATTAAATAATGACTCAGTAAGAATTTTTAAAACTGAATTTTCGGGAGTATTTACTGGCAATTTAGGAAATTCATATGAATATAAAGAGTCTGTTATGTCACTGATTTTTTCCAGAGTGCATATATCTCTTTATTTCGGAATAATTGGATTTTTATTATCTTATTTTATTTCAATTCCTTTGGGTGTTATAAAAGCTGTAAAAAACGGTTCTGTTTTTGATATGGGATCTTCAATAATTGTTTTTGTTGGATATTCAGTTCCGGGTTTTGCATTTGGTGCAATTCTATTAATGTTGTTTGGAGGAGGAAGTTTTTGGGATGTTTTCCCTTTAGGAGGATTTAGATCTGAAAATTTTGCCGATCTCTCTTTTTGGGGACAAGTAATAGATCAGGTGCATCACACAATTCTACCTATATGTGCCTATGCAATTGGTTCTTTCGCCAGTATGACAATTCTGATGAAAAACTCTCTTTTGGAAAATTTAGGGAAAGATTACACCCGCACTGCTTATGCAAAAGGTCTATCAGAAAGAAGAGTAATCTTTGTGCATGTTTTAAAAAATTCTCTTATCCCTTTAGCTACCGGAATTGGAGGTTTAATTGGACTTTTTCTTTCTGGTTCTTATTTGATTGAAAAAACTTTTAATATAGATGGTATCGGTCTACTGGGTTATCAGGCTCTATTAAATAGAGATTATCCAGTCTCATTAGGATTTTTAGTAATAGGTTCATTAGTTATGTTAATTGGTAATTTAATATCAGACTGTACATATGCATTAGTTGATCCACGAATAAGATTTAAATAAAATAGAGAGATTTTAGATGGAAAACAAAAAAATACAAATTCCCGAATCTCTCTTAAAAAAGAGATGGAAAAAATTCAAGAAATTAAAAAGAGCTTATTACTCATTAATATTGATAGTAACACTATATCTTTTATCATTTTTTAACCCTTTGCTTGTTAATAATAAAGCTTTAGTTGTTAAATATGAAGGAGTGTACCATTTTCCAGCATTTGGAGGATATTACAGTGTTGAAAAATTTAATCAAACCGGTTTTGGAGAGGCTAAGTATCGCCAATTAGCAAAAAGGTTTGAGAATGAGAAGGATGGTGAAAATTGGCTAATAATGCCTCCGTATCCATATTCTCCAATTGAAAATCTATTAGATGAACTTGAAGAAGAACCTCCAGTTGCACCAGGAGGTAATCATATACTGGGAACAGATAATCGGGGAAGAGATATTTTTGCTCGATTAGTATATGGTTTTAATATCTCAATCTCTTTTGCTCTGGTTATAACACTATTTTCATATATTATTGGAATTTTAGTTGGTGCAGTACTAGGATACTTTGGAGGGAAAGTAGATCTTATTGGAGTTAGATTTATGGAGATACTTTCCGGTATTCCTTTTCTCTATGCAATTATGATAATTACATCAGTTTTTCAACCAAGTTTTCTACTGCTAGTAGTTCTAATAATAGTCATAAGAGGTTGGAAAGGACAGACATATTACATCAGAGGTGAATTCTTAAGAGAAAAACCAAAAGATTATGTTGCTGCCGCAGTCTCTATGGGAGGGAGTAGATTTAGAGTAATGTTTAGGCATATTCTTCCTAACTCATTAACGCCAATAATAACTTTTGCACCATTTACAATTGTAGGATATATCTTCTCCCTTGTAAGTTTAGATTATCTTGGTTTTGGATTGCAGCCTCCTACTCCTAGCTGGGGAGAGTTAATGAGTCAAGGTATTTCAGACATTCACTCATGGTGGTTAATTGCAGCACCTTTAGGGGCAATGTTTTTTACTCTTCTAATTATTAATTTTGTGGGAGAGGGAGCAAGAGAGGCATTTGATCCAAGAGATCATTCCAGATTAAGATAGATTTGTTTTAAAATTAAACTTTAGGGTAGGTCATTGAATGGAAAAAGATATACTTTTTGAAATAAAGAATTTGAAAACCCATTTTAAAACTGAAGCAGGTATTGCTAAAGCGGTTGATGGTGTAAGTTTTAATATATATAAAGGTGAAATATTAGGATTGGTAGGAGAGTCCGGTTCTGGGAAATCAGTTACATCTCTATCTATTAATCGATTAATTCCTATGCCACCTGGTGAGATTGTTTCCGGAGAGATAATTTATAAGGGAGTTGATCTGCTAAAGCTATCTTACAAGGAGATGAGGAAATATAGAGGTAAAGATATCGCCATGATATTTCAAGAGCCAATGACATCACTTAATCCTGTTTTTAAGATAGGTATGCAGTTGAATGAGATTGTTCTGCAGCATTTTGATGTTTCTAAACAAGAAGCGAGACAGAGAAGTATCAAAATGTTAGAAAAGGTGAGTATTCCAGATGCAGAACAAAGAATGGATGAGTATCCGCATCAGTTTTCTGGAGGAATGAGGCAGAGAGTTATGATAGCTATGGCTTTGTTGAATAATCCTGCTCTTTTGATTGCTGACGAACCGACTACAGCATTGGATGTTACCATCCAAGCACAGATACTGGATCTAATTTTAGAACTAAATAAAAAAAGAGAAGGATCAGCAACTCTTTTAATTACTCATGATTTAGCGGTAATTGCAGAAATGTGTGATAGAGTTATTGTAATGTATGGTGGTAAACATCAGGAAATAGCTGATGTGTATGAACTATTTAAAAATCCTCTTCATCCATATACTTTAGGTTTAATGAATTCGATACCAAGAACAGACAAAAAAATAGAAAGATTAGATGCGATTAGAGGAATGGTTCCATCAATTACAAATATGCCCGTGGGATGTAAATTTAGTACAAGATGTGATAAAAAAATAGATATTTGTGATATAGAAGAACCTGAATTGATTGAGGTTACACCTGGTCATTTTGTAAGATGTCATCTCTGTAAAAAATAATATAAATTTAGGAATATATAATGGATGAAATAGTATTAGATATAAAAGATTTAAGAGTGAAATTTCCTATTCATGGTGGTGTTTTTCAAAAAAAGATAGCTGAAGTTCGAGCTGTTGATGGAGTTAGTTTTCAGGTGAAAGAAAATGAAGTTCTTGGTTTAGTCGGTGAATCAGGTTCCGGAAAATCAACTATTGGAAAAGCAATCTTAAATGTTTTAAATATTGTCTCAAATTTTGTTGAAATAGAAGGCGAAGTTAATCTTGTAAAAGACAATATCAAGACAAATATATTTGATTTGAATAAAAAAGATTTGCATAATATTAGGAAAAATATTCAGATGATATTTCAAGATCCTTACTCTTCTCTTAATGAGAGATTAACAGTAAATGATATTGTTAGAGAACCGCTTGATATTCATAGAAAAGATTTGAGTAGGGAAGAGAAGCGGGAGAAAGTAGCATGGCTTTTAGACAAAGTAGGTCTCTCTCCGGAACAGGGAAACCGTTTTCCTCATGAATTTTCAGGAGGACAGAGACAGAGAATTGGAATTGCTAGGTCATTGGCTACAAATCCTGAAATTATTATTGCAGATGAGCCTGTATCAGCTCTTGATGTATCTATTCAAGCTCAGGTTATAAATTTGATGAATGATCTGAAAAAAGAGTTTAATCTGACTTTTATATTCATAGCTCATGATCTCTCTGTTGTAAAACATATTAGTGATCGAATTGCAGTTATGTATTTAGGGGATATTGTTGAGATTGGAGATGCCGATGATGTTTATAACAATCCGAGACACCCTTACACGAAGAGTTTGTTAGATGTCGTTCCAATTCCAGATCCATCTATGAGAGGAAGAAAGAAAACTATTCTTGAAGGAACCATTCCTTCGCCATTGGCAAAACCATCCGGATGTGGATTTAGAACTAGATG
>JAQICV010000100.1 GCA_027858315.1 Candidatus Woesearchaeota archaeon | reverse complement strand
GATTTAATTTATCCTGATTTAATGATTAGAATGAGAGTAAATGAAAATATAATTAAATCTCAATTTTTAGAATTTCTTATGAGAACTAATAGTTTTAGATGTATTATCAAATCTAGTGCTAAAGGTAGTAGTAAAAGCATGGTTAAAATATCTCAAGGAACTATAAATGAATATAATGTTATTATACCACCAATTGAACTTCAAAATAAATTTGCAGATATTGTTGAACAAGTTGAAAAATTAAAAGAAAAACAACTAAAAACAACTGAATATGTTGAAGAGTTATTTGACGCTTTAATGCAAAAAGCTTTCAGAGGTGAATTAGTATGACTAAAAAATTAAAACAAGTAGAACAAAATATTGCATTGATTAAAAAAGTATTAGAACCTCAAATGAGAATTGCGGATGCAATATCAAAGTCTACGAGACCATTCAATCAAATACTTCAAACCTACAATAATACCTTTGAACAAATCAGAATACAAATTAGAGGTTTGGATAATTTAACTACAACTTTAAATTCAATATCTAATTCAGTTAAACCTATACAATTATTTTTTGAAAAACAACAAAATCTATTTGATAATTTAGCAAAGGCTTTACAATTAGATAAAGAAATAAATGATTCTGATTTTGAATATAAGTGGGTTGGTTGTATAGGAATTACTGATAGAAAAAAACTATATGAATTATGGAAAGCTGAAAAATATGATGAGATGATGAATTTTTTTGAAGAATGGATTAATACAGATGAACAAATTCAAAAAATAATTGATGATTTGAAAGCAAACCCATTATTTGAAAAAAGAGTTAAAATTATTGAATCAGCTATTAAATCACATAATTATAATTTATATGAAACTTCAATACCTACTTTATTATCACAAATTGATGGAATTTTTATTGAACAACATAAAAATTTGAATGGTACAATATCATTTAGTTTTAAATGTGAAGAATGTGGTCATAAAATAAAAAAATATCCTCCACTAACTACTAAAGCAATTGTTTCATATCTTGGAAATAAAGAGCATGATTATTTTAATGAATATATTTTGCATATTTATAATCTATATGATGAAACACGAAATGAGATATTGCATGGTAAGAGGCTAGATTATGCTTCCAAAGAATTATCACTTAAATTAATTATTACAATTATAGAATTACACTATGAAACAATAGAATAATCTTCATAAAAAAATTAACTCAGCCCAATAACAAATATTTAAATAAAGAAGTGAACTTATTATTCATAATTAAAAATGCCTAAACTATATATAGATACAAATGTAATTATTGATGCAATAGAAGAGAGAAAAAATAAGTTTGGTAAAAAAATTGGTAATCCGGCATCAGATTTATTTTTTGCAGCTGCAACTTGTAAACATTATATAGTAATTTCTGATTGGACATTAAACGAGCTTTATGGATTAGGTAAAATTGATTCTATAAAAATGTTATTTGAACTAACCAAATTAAAAATTATAAAATCAAAATACACACAGGAAGAAAAACAAGAAGCAAAAACAAAATCAGATACAGACTCCGATGATGCTTTACATATAATTATTGCAGAAAGAGAAGATGTCGATTTTATAATAACAAGAAATATAGTTCATTTTAAAGAAATTGGAACAAATATCCCAATTAAAAAACCTGAAGAATTATTATAAACCAAATTTTTCTCTTAAAAAATTATTAAACTTTTCTTCACCCATTTCTTTTTTCAAATCATCAAGTGAATCTTTTTGTTCTTTTAATTGATCCTGGCAAATAGGTTTATTTTGATATAACTTATCATTAAATTCTTTTTTTGATGGCTCTAATTCATCATCCGGTATAAGGCTTTGTAATTCAGAACCTAAATTTATAACCTTTTCTTCTTGTTGAGCAATATCCATCTTAAAATGTATGGTAAGGATTTTAGGGGAGTAGAAATCTTTTAAATCATTTTTAAAATTAAACAAAGCTACATATTCCCAAAAAGCTTCAGAAAGTAGAGTTATTTGTCTTTTATGATTTCTTATAATTTCATCATCTAGTTTGTTAGTAATATCAAGCATTAAGTCTTGATAAGAATCAATAATTTCATTATAATTCACATTATCAACTTTTGGAGATAAATTTATCATAGTTTTTAATTTTTTCAAAAAAATATGTAATGAATTCTTTGGATGTGAATCAAAGTTAGACGAATACAACAAAGCTAATAATTCTTCTTTAATATTATATAGTGGATTATTTTCTTGCTCATATTGTAATTTCTTAGCTTCCCAGGCATAACATACTTTAGAATATTCTTCACTAACTTTCTTTACAGTATTTTCTACACCATCAGGCAATCTGTAGTTTTGATAACTTCTAGAATCATCATAGGCAAGTATATCAACTCCTCCATATATGTACCATCCATAAGGAATATTTAATTCAGAATGTTGTTTAATAACTTTATATGCTATTTTTTTTGCATGAGTGTTAGATAATTTATTAGATGTAAATTCTTTCCAGTATTTTCTAATTAAAAAATATAATGAATATGCATTTTCTTTTCTTTCTTTGTCCAAAGGTAGCCCAAAATATGTATCATCTCTGAAATTAGGAATGATAGTATAAAATTTACTTGTACCTTCTTGTTCTTCAATAACTAAACCACTATCATGAAGTGTTTTTAAGTATTTAGGGATTACAGTCCTATCTATGTCTGTTTCTTTAGAAATTTCAGTTATAGATTTTGATGTCCCATTCATTAAAGAGGAGATTATCTTCTTAATTAGGATTTGTGTTTCCCTTTTTTTCATACTATAATATAACTGAGGTTATTTATAAACATTAGTTTAAACTGTAATGTAAGTAGCATAGTTAGAATTCTTTATGATGTCAAATAGCAACATTTATAAATATTGAAAGATATAATAAATTAAAAATGGGAAATAATGAAAATTCAGGAATAGCTTTTTTAGGCTTAATGGGATTAGTTGCAGTAGTATTTATTTTATATTTTATGTCACATTTACTATTTGCAATAGGGATTGGTGCAATTATAATTGGACTAATAGTAATAATTTTTGGATTTGGTTCTGAGAGTTTCGAATTAGGTACTTTAGGAGTATTTATTTTATTAGGAGGAATTATGTTTAGTTTTATTGGAGGAGCAGGAATAAATTTTTTTGACCATAATCCAACCGGACAAGCTCTACTTGATACTAGTAATACTGTTGTTGATGTAACAAAGGACTCTTATGTTCAAATATCTGAAATGCAAGGAGAAATTCAAAAAACTGTTACAGATTCAGCTAAGAATAGCAATAATATAAATCAAAAATGATAGATAAAATAATAATAGGTATTTTAGCAAGTATTTTACTTATAGGAACAATCATATTTTTTTCAACATCTGACGAAATCAAAGAACCTTTTGATTGTCCTTCTTATCTTTTACAAAAAGATTATCCAAATTATAATGTTCAAATGGGCTTTAATAAAGATAATTTATATTTTGCAACCATAGATTTAGAATGTAATTTAGTAGAAGACAATTCAAAATATCTATTTAATGAATATTTTACTTATCAATATGCAAAAATAATAAATAATACACCTAAATCACAAATTGATGATATTCACTCTTCTATAAAATTATTAAAAAAAATCATTGAAGAAGAATTTCCAGAAACTAATAATCAAGATTTGAACTCATTAAAAGACAAAATTATTTACCAAATAGATAATAAAATAGACCCAACTAATGATATTAATTATATTAATATAGTACTTGATGACTATTCAAATTTATATGATATAACAATTTATTCTATTGAAGATTCTTTAATGTCTAATGATGAAATAAATTCTTTTCAAAATAGTTACTCATTATTTGTTTATGATTCTCTTAAATATGCCGGTTTGTTGGATAGTACTGAAAAAACAATTGTTTCTAATTTAGGTATTTGGGGAAATATTGTTATTTGGTGTGATTGGTTTTTATGGTGGACAGATTGGTATCAAAAAGTAAAAAAAGATTATTATTTAATAGCTATAGAAAATTTATTTTTTGATAAACCTATTGATTTATTACATAAACAAATGATTAATAATTTAGAATAAATCATTAATTTTTTTAATTCTCTTCAATACCTCTATTCTTTCACTCCAATTTTCCAGACAAAATAAATCCTACCCTTATATATATCTTATAAATCACTTTAATTCTATCAGGTAAAAGATATCGAAAAAATATCTTTTCACAATTAAAAACATATAATTTAAGAAAATGGCTAAAATATCAATTGAAATTAAGGATGAAGTTTTGAAAGTTATAGACAAAGCAAGAAAAATAGATGTAAGGTCAAGAACTAATTTTCTTGTAAGTTCAGCATTAAAAGAAGCAAATAGGCAATTAAAAAAAGAATAAATGAATTAAAATGTATCTTAAAAAAATATTTATTACTCACAGGGAGAAAGGAAGTGGCTATAATTACTGGCTATTAGCCAACTTGGCTAAAGTTAATAGTAACCATATTGGATATCCTTATTGGCTAATCCCCCCTTTATATAAAGGGGTTAGCCAATTAGCCAAGATACTCAAAGAAATAATTTTTAGAGGTGTTTTCAATGAGTAATCAAATAAATAAACAAGATATAGAAACATTTCTAAACTATCTAAACCACCAAACATTTTGGATACATATTTTTGGAGCTGGAAAACCTAATTCAAGTATTAAACCTCAACTATATTCAAAATTTCATAAAGATAAGAATGAAATTATTGAAATATGTAAAAAATATTCAAATGCTTTAACTTGCGTCGCAATTAATCCAAGAGATGAAAATAAGACTAAAATAAATGACATTAGAAGATTAGATAGTTTAGTTATTGATATTGATGTTAGAAAAGAAAGAAGAATAAAACACATCTCAACAAATGAAGACCATAAACACGCAATAAACAAAGCCTACAAGATAAAAGAATATTTAGAAAGAAATAATTTCAAAGTATCTTTAATTGTAGATAGTGGAAATGGCTCACAAGTATATCTTAAATTAAATCAAGATTTCCAAACTAATTTCAAGAATACAAATCTATATCAACAAATCATTAATTTAGAGAATCAATTAAAATCTAAATTTAATGATGAAATAATTGAAATTGACAATATAACTAAAGATATTAATAGAAGAATAAAAATACCTGGAACAATTAATATTAAACACGAAGACCAAACAGAAGATAGACTCTCAAAAATTTTATATTTTAACAAAGACTATAACCAAACTACTAAACAAAATCAAACTTCCTTAAACTCTTACTCCTCTTCTCCCTGTGAGAAAAAAGAAAATAAAGCATTATCAAATAATGAAATCTTAGATAAATTTCAATCTTTAATTAAAAGCCATCAATATTTTAATGATTTGTATAATGATAAATTAACAAAAACTAAATTTAATAATGATAGAAGTAGAGCAGAATTTACTTTTTTAATTTGGCTTGTTGATTATTTTCAAAATTTTAAAGAAGTTAATATTATAATGAATTTTTGTAAAATAGGAAGATGGAAAGAATCAAACTCTAATACTAAATTACTTAATTTTGAAAATGCAGTAAAAAGACTTGAATATAATAAAGAGCAAAGACAAGAAGAAACTTTAAACTTATGGACTCCAAATGACTTTAAGAATCTAAAAAAAGATGATAACTTCTTAATTGAGAATGTTATTTATCCTAAAACTATTACAATGCTTTATTCTCCTCCAGGAGAATTTAAATCTATCATTAGTGTTCAAATGGCGATTAATGTGGCTCAAGGTAATACTTGGATGAATTTTGAAACTCAAAAAAATGCAGTTTTATATTGTGATAAGGA
>JAQICV010000099.1 GCA_027858315.1 Candidatus Woesearchaeota archaeon | reverse complement strand
ATTTGATAATGTAAATTTATTAGGTCCTGGTTCTTATGGTATTACTGAAGATTACAATCATAATACTAGGAATATTTTCATTAATAGTATTATTTCAGGCCATAGTATCTATGGTATTTCCTTAACTAGTTCTGGTTGGGATATTTATAATAACTTATTTAATAATAGTCAAAATATTTATTTAACTGTACCAACTAATTTAAACACAACGTACAATTCATCAAAAACTAACATATTAGACAAAACTCCTCTTGGTGGAAATATTTGGACAAATCCAACTGGTACTGGATATTCTGAAACTTGTGTGGATGCAGATGTAAATAATGTTTGCGATACTCCGTATGAAGCATATACTTCAAGATGGGATTATTTGCCAATAGTTTGGAATGGTTTTTTTAGTTTAATTATTAATGAGAATATAACTTATATTGACCCTACTCCATATAATAATTCCAGATTTATTTCAAATAATATTACAGTAAAGATTGATGATTTAGGAAGTGGTTTAGAAAATGTATTTATAATAGTCAATAGTGTTGATTATCCTATGATTGATGAAGGTTCAGGAATTTTTTCATATAATATTATTCCATCAACTTTAGAAGATTACACTTTCCAAGTACATTTCGAAGGAATTTATTTAGATGAAAGAGTATTTACTATAGTACCAGACTTATCTGAAACTAGATTTCCAGCAATTAGTATATTAAGTCTATTTATTTCTTTAGGAATAATTCTTTTTGGAGGTAGAAGAGAAAAATGAATAAAAAAGGTATATCTGCAATAGTTGCAACTGTTATGTTGATATTATTAACCGTAGTAACTTTTATTGCCCTTCAAAGTTGGTATTTAGAATTTACAGATAACTTACAATATAAAAGCTTACAACAGTTAGATTTAAATGAAGAAATGGTTAAAATTTTAGATATACGATATGAAAATTCAATTCCAGTTTTATATATTCGAAGTAGGGATAAATCTTATTTAATAATAGAAAAAATAACTTTAAATGGAGGCATATGCAATTTGAATGGAGGTAATGCAATTTATCCCAATGATTTAAATAAGATTGGTTTGAATTGTCAAAATTTATTAAATTCAACAAACAGGATTAAAATTTTCACTAAAAATGATATTGTTGAAAGGTTAGTGGTTGTTAATAATTAAAATGAAAAAAGTATATGATAAAATTTATGAACCTGCTGAAGACTCGGAGAACTTATTGAAGAATGCTTTAATTGAAATTAAAAAGTTAAATAAAGAAAAACTAGAGATATGTGAAGTTGGAGTGGGAAGTGGTTTTGTAATATCAAATATTGCAAAGAAATATCCTAATAATAATTTTCATGGAACAGATATCAATCCTGATGCAATTAATTTTACAAAAAAAGAGTTTGAAAAAATAAGCACTAAAATAAATTTAAAGAAAACAAATCTACTTGAATCAATTAACAAAAATTTCGATATAATATTATTCAATACTCCATATTTACCTTGTGAAGAAGGAGAAATATTTAAAGAATTAACCCTTAAAGATAAAGCAATTTATGGAGGAAAAAATGGTTATGAAGTAATTGAAGAATTTATTTATCAAATATATGATAAGTTAGAATCTGAAAATGGTTTTGTATTAATGCTTTTTAGTTCTCAATCTAATGTTGAATATATTAAAAAAATTTTAAAACTTAATTTTTATGATTTTGAAATAATTGATAAGAAAACAATTTTCTTTGAAGACTTATTCGTTATGAAAATTAAATTTTCAGATATGCTTAGAAGAATCTCTACAAAAGGAGTGGAAAATGTAAAATATCTAGATAAAGGAAAGCATTCTATGATTCTTGATGGGACCTACAAAAATAAAAAATGTATCATAAAAATTGGAGAATATAAAGACATACAAATAGAGAATTTATTCTTAGAAAAATTACAAAATGAGATTTTTATCCCAGAGCTATATAATTATGAAAATGAATTTTCTATTAGAGAAAAACTTGAAGGTCAAACTATTAAAGAATTTTTAGAAAGATCGAAAAGTAAAAATGATGTATTAAATGTACTAAATAACTGTATTAATGCTACTCAAAGACTAGATGAATTAGGAATTAATAAGTTTGAGATGACTAATCCTTACAAACATATTTACATTGATAAAAAACTAAAAGTTAAATTTATTGACTTTGAAAGATGTATTTATACAAATAAAGCAAAAAATACTACTCAATTTTTCCAATATATTCGAAGATATAAATTAAAACTATCGGAACTAGATATTAAAGTTGATGAAGAAAAGATATTAGATATATCTAAGAGATATAAAGAATCTAATTTTAAATTCACAATCAAAGACATCTTAACACCTTAAGAGTTATGAAAAACCATTTAAATATAAAATAAAAATAAATTAGTATATATGGAAAGAAATCCACTTATTAGCTTTAAAGAAATTCAAAAATTGTTTAAGAATAAAACTATCCTTCATGATTTAAACTTAGATATTTATGAAAAAGAGATTATAGGTCTTTTAGGTAAGAGTGGATGTGGAAAGAGTACATTGTTAAAGATTTTGATTGGATTTTATAAACCTGATAATGGGATGATAATCTATAAAAGTGATAATTTAATTAGACATAATGAAAAAATTAGGAAAATTGCTGGATATGTGTCTCAAGAGAATTCTTTTTATGAAAAGCTTACAGTTGAAGAGAATTTGAAATTCTTTGCAAAATTATATAGTGTTAAAAGACACAACATTAAAGATAGAATAGATTTTTTATTAGGTCTTGTAAATCTTGATAATTCTAGACATACAATGGCAAGCAATATTTCCGGAGGAATGAAAAGAAGATTAGAATTTGCAATTTCTTTAGTCCATGACCCTAAAATACTAATTTTAGATGAACCTTTAACTGGATTAGATATTACTATTCGAGATCAATTATGGGATGTTGTAAAACAAATTAGAACTAATGGAGTTACAATTATAATCTCTACTCACCTTCTAAATTCTGCTCAAGAAAATTGTGATAGGGTTGCAATTCTTCATAATAATAAAATTAGTTCGGATTTCATAATCACTTCTGAGATGAGAAGCAAAACTCATTTTGATCTTGAGAAAAAATTTATAGAGGTTACTTCAAAATGATATTTTCTATGATTGGAAAGAACTTGAAAATTATTTTCAGAAGTCCTTTTACAATTTTACTTTTAGTATTAGCTCCAATCTTATTAATGTTTGTTGTTGGATTTACTTATAGTGGAACTTCTCTTTCAGATACTAATATTGGATTAATAGAAACTGAAACTCAAATGTTTGATGCAATAAAAGTTAGACCTGAATTGCGTGAAGTCAATTTTATTGAATATTATGATGGTGGATATAATCAATCTAGAGATAGTTGTAAGGAAGATTTAAAGCAGAGCAAAGTTCATCTATGTATGAGTTTTATTCCATATTATGATAGAAATGGGAATCTTCTTAGTGCTAATATTATCTATTATATTGATAATACTAGGCCTCAAATTAGTGATATAATTGTTAGAAATTTTAATGTATATATCGATGATCAAACTAAGATAATGTCTGAAAAGACTATAAATGATATTTTTTCTGAAGTTAATGAGACTTTATCTTTTATGGAGGATAGTAAAGAATTAATTGATGATTTATTAGTTGATATTAATACTGCTAAAATTAATTTAGAAGATGCAATAGATTTATTAGAAGAAGGAAGTAAGGAATATGATGTGATTTATTCACAAGTTCTTAATCAGAGATATAATATTAATACTCAAATAAGTTCTCTTGAAGAGGATAGCTTAAAGTTAGACAATGATCTTGATGATTTAGATTCTGAAATTAATTCATTATCGAATTCTTTACCAAGTCAAATTTCGATGCTTACTAATACAATTAATGGGATTAATACTTATGCACAAACAAATCCTGAGATTTATAATTATGTAGATATAGGTGATTTAAATGAATTAGAAAATGATTTAGAAAATTTAGAAGATAATTTAGATGATGTTCAAAGCACTTCAAATAGTGTTTCTAATAATTTGGGAGCGATTAATGATATAAATAATCTACAAATGGCATTTAATACTTTAATTGATTCATTAGGACTGATGAAAGGATATATGGATACAGCAAATTCTGAATCTCAAAAATTACTTTATGAAATGAATATTAGGGAAAAAGAACTTACTGAAATTCGAGATCAAATTGATGATAAACTTGCATATTTTAAAGAAGTTACTAATAGGGATGCTTCAGACATTACTGAACCAATTTCAAAAAAGAACCTACTATTATGGACTGGACTTCAAAGAGTTCATCAACTTTCTCCTGTAATTGTAATATTAGTTTTATTATTTATTGGACTATTACTTTCTAATGTAGTGGTATCTTTAGAGATTAATTCTAATGCTTATTTTAGAAACCTTATATCTCCAGTTAAACAAGGGAAATTTGTGTTGTCTTTATTTTTCACAAGTATGTTAATTATTTTATTTCAAATGTTTTTCTTGTTCTTAATTATTCAAATGGTATTTAAAATTGAAGTTTTTACATTGAGTAAATTATTTTCAGTTGGATTAGTAGTTATTTTAATTCTAATGATTTTTGTTCTTACTGGGATATTTTTAGCTTATTTATTTAGTTCGATTCAGATTTCAATTCTATTTACAACATTCTTAATGTTGTTCTTATTTTTACTTTCAGATATAATTGTACCACTTGAAATTATGCCTAAAATATTTTCTACTCTTTTAAGATTGAATCCAGTAATTATAGGTGAAGATTTAATTAGAAGATTATTTTTCATAGATGAATTTAGTCTATCCTTAAAAGATATAATTATATTTATTCCATACAATATTATATTAATAGTATTAGTGACTGTTGCAAGTAGAATGAGAGTTAAGAATATGTTTTAATTCTTACTTGTTACTTTCAATTTAAATAAATAATTTTATAAAAGATTTTCTTGAACTAGTTACTATGCAAATAAAAAATATAGTATCAATAATAGTAATAACTTTGATGTTATTGGTATCAGGTTGCTCAGGTTCATTTGATTTTAAAGAGAATACAGATTTTGAAAATGAAAATGTTGACAAAAGTAATTCAAACCTTCAAGAAGATTCCTCTGTAGATTCTGATGAAAAAAATTCTCAAAATAGAAATGGGGAAAAGTTAGATTTCAAATTAGAAGGTCTGACTGATAAAGGATTAGAAATATATTCAGATGAAGAAGCAGGACTTTATGAGATTATAATTACTGAATCTAATTCTGATAAAGAAATTTGTAGATTTTATGCAAATATAGATAGTGGAAATAATGAAATTAAATTGGGAACTAATTGTGATATTTCAAATAATAAATTATATCATGTAAATATTAATATTAATGGTGAGGACTACTCAATTGAGATTCCAGGTATTGTTTTGAATTCTAATGATGATATTGATGAAGAATCCGAAAATAAAGATTTAAATGCTTATTATAATGGTAAAAGTGTTGAAATTAAATGGGATATGTATTCAGGTGATGATTTAAAATATTATAAAGTAGTTCATTCAACTTCAAATAAAGATTTAAAATATCCTGAGGATGGATATTTAACTTATATTACTAATCCTTCTGAAACTTCTTATGAAGATAAAGAAAAATTTCAAGTAGGAACTAATTATTATAGAATTACTACAGTCCTAAATGATGATACTAAAATCCATTCAAATGTTGAAGTGTTAAATATTGGAGGAATCCAAAGTGAAGAAGATTATTCCTATGAAGGACATTTCGAATCTTATGATAAAGGTGAATATGTTTTATTAGAATGGGAAGCATATAAAGGAGATAATTTTAAATATTATAAAGTAGTTCATTCAACTACTGATTCTGATCCAAAATATCCTGAAGATGGTTATATTCAAGTAATAACCAATCCTTCTGAAACAACTTACAAAGATTATGGAAAATTCGAAATCGGAGTTAAAAATTATTATAGAATTACTACAGTCTTAAATGATGATTCAAAAATTCATTCAAATGTTGATTATATATTTAGAGAGATTTTAGAAGAAGTAGTTGAACCTATTGAAGATGAATATGTTGAAGATTTAGTTTGTGATGAAGAAGATTTTGATGGGACAATCTCTCTTGGAGAAGGTGAGATTTATTTTGGAGAACAAGGTTATTATAATATTTCTTTAGAAGTTGTACGAGAGAATGAAGTTGTAGTTAATATTGGAACTCAAACTCTAGAACTTTCGCAATGTGGAGATTCTTGGAATTTCTTTGATTTAGTTGAGATTCAATTAATTGAGGCAGTGCCATCATCAAATGATGCAGTTAAAGGATATGCTAAATTTGCAATTAATTATTTAAGTTCTATAGATGTTGGAGAACAATCACAAGAAGAGATAACAACTGATCTTGAAGTTGTTCAAGTTTATGCTAGTGGCACTAGTGATGGTGTTATTTCAGCAGCTGATCCAATTACACTTGTAGTAAGATTGGGTTCAGGTTCAGCTCCAATTAAATTAGAAGATTTATTCATCAAAATGGATACAATTAATGGTTCTCAAACATTATCTTGTAACGGGGTTGATGGTGTAGGAAATGCAACTAATACATTATATAATGTAAATTACATTTCAAATGGTGGTGCTGCTAATGTAGATTATATCTCAACAGGAGATTTAGCTGAAGTTACATTTTTAAAAGATGCTAATGCTATTGGTGAAGGTGAAACTGCAACTCTTAGATTGTTAACTAAAAATGGTGCTGTTAAACCTATTGATTTGACAACTCCAAGTGCGATGACTCAAGCAACAACATATTTATTTCCTTAATCATTTTTTGTTACTTTTAATTTAAATAAATAATTTTATAAAGTATTTTATAAAATAATAACTTATGCAAGTTAAAAATATAGTGTATATTGTAACAATAACTTTAATGTTGTTGCTATCGGGTTGTTCAGGTTCTTATGAATTTGAGGAGAGTAATTTAGATGATGATACTGGTTTTGCTGGTAAAGTTGAAGTCGAAGATCAAAAATACAATGTTGATGTTAACATTGAAAAGAATAAAGATGAAATTATGATACCTTCAACTGGTTCAGAATTCACTTTAGTAGAAGAAGAGATTAAAGTAATTACATTAGACGGTAAATCTTATGAAATTGAATTAGAAAGAATCTCTAGTGATTATGCTGAAATCTCAATTAATGGTGAAGATTATCATCTAAGAACCTATGAAATTGGAGAAGATGATGAAGGAGAATTTGAGATAATTGTATTAGATGTTATTTCAACTTCTAGAGTTGGAGTTAAAGGTTATGCTGATTTTTTTATTAGTTCTGGTTCTATTGATGCTAAAAAGCTAAATTTAGAATGTTTTGATTCTTCAGACTCAGCTACAGGATTTTTTAATGAAGACTTAGGAAAATATAATAATTATTGTTTGAATAATACTGTAGCAGCACAATATTCCTGTAGTGATGATGATTTGTTTGTTGAAATTGAATATGATGAATGTAATTTTAATTGTTATGATGGTGAATGTAATCAATATGCTCCTAATTGCAATGATTTAGGGTATGATAAAACTATTAGCTTAGGAGAGAATGAAACTCAAATGTATACTGATATTTCTGGAAGAGATTATGAAATTGTAGTTTTAGAAGTTTCAGAATATGATATGTTAATCATGGTAAATGGTTTAACTAGACTTATTTACTTATGTGAAAATGAAGAAATACAAGACTTAGAATTTAAAGTTTTAGATTTAGTTGCATCAACTAGAGATTCTGTGAAAGGATTTGCAATGTTTGCAGTTAGAGAAGAAACTGATGAAGATGATGAGGAAATAGAAATCGAACTTGGTGATGAGAGGATGAATATTCTGATTGGTGAAGGAGAAAGTCATGAATTCCATTTATTTAATGAAACACATATAATTGAAGTTTTATCTGTTGATGATGATTTGAATGCTCAAATTAAAATTGATGGGGAAACATTTTCTGAACTTACTTTGTATAATCATGAATATTCTCAAAGTGGAGTTTATATTATTATGACTGATATAGTATATTCAGCTAGGGAATCTGTTATGGGATATATTGATTTAGAGGTTAGTGTGAAATATATTGATCCTCAGGATTTAGATATTGAATGTCATGAAAGCTATGGGACTATTAGAGGTTATTTTGAAGGCGATTTAGGAACTTATGAAAATCATTGTTTAAATGATAGTGTTGCGGTTCAATTTTCTTGCGTAGATGATGATATTTCGGTAGAATTAGAATATGATGATTGTGATTATGGTTGTTTTGAAGGAACTTGTAATTATTATACTCCTACTTGTAACGCTGAAGGATATGATGAGACTATCAGTTTAGGTGAAGGTGAAATGGTTTCATTAGTAGAAGATAATGATGATAGAATAATTACTATTCAATCCGTTTCAGATGATAAAGTATTAATTTCAGTTGGTAGTGAAACAGCAAGTATTGATTTATGTGATGCTGAAGTTATTTCAGGATTAGAAATTAAAGTTATTGATTTAGTTTCTTCAACTAATGATGCGATTAAAGGTTATGTAGAATTTGCAGTTAATATTATTACTGAATCTTCTGAAGGAGGTTCTTCAGGTGGTGGAAGTAGTAGTAGTGTTGTTTTAACTCAAACAGATTATTTTGATTTTGGGGAAGATACTTCTTCACATAGTTATACTACTAGTAATTTTGTTTATGAAGGAGCATATGCTTGTCAAGGTGAAACTAAAATTGGATGGACACAATATGGTGATTTTAATGAATTCCAAGATGCCTCAGATGTAGACAATTCAATTAGAATGAGTAATTGTGCTGGGGGAGATGGAGAAGTATCATTATTTTTAGATGTTAATTCAAATGTTGATACAATTAGGTTAGAAATAAAAGAAGGTGTTGGATACAGAAATAATTTATTTGGATTAAAAATTGATGGTGTAGATTTTGGTAAATTTGATTCAGGTCAAGCTTGTCAGCCAAATGATTATTTAATTCAAGATGATGTTTTAATGAATTTAACTTCAGATGGGAAAATTAAAATAACATTTTATGAAGGTGTTAGTGGTTCTTGTGATGGAGACCCTCAATTTACATCTCTAAAAGTTTTCTCATAAAACTTTTATAACAAACTTTTTTAAATAATCTTTATACTATTTTATATATGAAGAAGATAGAACTAGTTAAAGATTTCTCCGCAAGGTCATACCAGCAGAGTCTTTTTGCAAATTCTATTGACAAAAACACATTAGTTATTTTACCTACAGGTCTTGGTAAGACTATTGTTGCCATTATGCTTGTAGTTTTTTATTTTAATAAAAACAATAAAAAGATATTATTTCTAGCACCTACAAAACCTTTAGTTGAACAACAAGAAAAGTCTTTCAAAGGATTCTTTAAAAATTCGGATGATTTTAATTTTCAAGTTTTAACAGGATTAGTTTCACCAGCAAAAAGAAAGTTAATATATAAAGAAAGTGATTTTATTTTTTCAACTCCACAACTTATTGAAAATGATATTATTAACAAAACTATTAACCCTTCTGATTTTGGATTAGTAGTCTTCGATGAAGCGCATCGAGGAACGGGGAATTATGCATACACTTTTATTGCTGAGCAGTTTGATAAGGCAAAGTGTAGAATCCTCGCTTTAACTGCATCTCCGGGCTCAAGCATGGAAGAAATAACTGCGGTTACTGATAATTTAATGATTGAAAACATACAAGTTAAGAGATATGAAGATAATGATGTTAAACCTTATGTTCAAGAAACTAAAATTGAAGTTATTAAAATAAAATTAAATGAAGAGTTTGAACCAATACGAAAAAATTTAGACAAATCATTTAGTAAAAGAGTAGAATTCTTAAAGAGTATTGATTACCTTAAAGGAAAAAATGCAAAACAAATTTCTAAAAGAGACTTACTTGATTTACAAACCGAATTAAGACTCTATGTTACTCAAGGAGATGCTGATGAGAATATATGGAAAGCAATCTCTGTCTCAGCAGGACTTATGAAACTTCAATATGGTATTGAACTTTTTGAAAGCCAAGAAATTAGTTCTGCTTTTACATATTTTTTTAATTTTTTTAGAGCTGGAGGAGATAAGTCAAAAGCAGCTGAGGAACTGACTCGAGATCTTGATTTTAGAGAAGCATATGATAGTATTGCAAAATTATACAAAGAGGGAGTTAAACATCCTAAGCTTTTAAAATTAAAAGATGTTGTGAATGATGAGATCTTAAAAAATAAAGATTTGAGAATTATTATATTTAGTCAATATAGAGATACTGCAACAAAAATTGTTGATGAACTATCAAAGATTAAAGAGATTAAGCCAGCACTTTTCGTAGGACAAGCAAAGAAAGGAGACTTTAAACTCTCACAAAAAGAACAAAAAGCTATTTTACAAAAATTCAGGGATGGTGAACATAATATTATTGTATCAACTAGTGTAGGAGAAGAAGGCCTAGATATTCCTAAAGTAGATCTAGTGATTTTTTATGAACCAGTACCTTCAGCAATCAGAACTATCCAAAGAATTGGAAGAACTGGAAGATTCAAAGCAGGAATGGCATATATTCTTGTAACTGAAGGGACAAGAGATGTTGTAACAAGACATATCGCAAATGCTAAAGAAAAACGAATGTATAAGGTTTTAGACCAGTTACAAAATGGAAATGAAAAAGAATCAAAACCTCAAGAGCGAGGACTTAGTGAGTTTTTAACCAAAAAAGATAAAAAAGAAGAAATAATTGAAGATTCTAAAAAAGAAATTAAAGTAGAAAACAGTTTCATGCCTAAAATCTATGTTGATAATCGTGAGAATACAGATTTAATTAAAGAGTTATTTAAGTTGGATGAAATTGAAGTTGAAGCAAAGCAATTAGAAGTAGGAGATATTGTGATTTCAGAAAATATTGCAATTGAGAGAAAAGCAAAAATTGACTTTGTTAATTCTCTTTTAGATAAAAGATTATTTCCTCAATTACTTGATTTAGCAAGAAACTATCGAAGACCTGTATTAATTCTAGAAGGTGAAGAAAATATATTTGGTTTAAGAAATATAAATCCTAATGTAATTAGATCAACAATTAGTGCTATTGCTATTGACTTAAGGATTCCAATTATTTATACTTCGAACTTAAAAGAAACTGCTCAAATGATTCTTACAATTACAAAACGAGTATATAAAGATAAGAAAGAAATTTCACTTGTTGCAAATAAGAGTTCACATAGTGAAAATGAAGAATTAGAGAAGTTTGTATCAACCATTCCTAAAGTTAATGTGGTTACGGCTAAAGGACTATTAAGTCACTTCAAAAGCATTAAAGAACTTGTGAATTCTACAGAGAAAGACTTGGTTGAATGTGAAGGTGTAGGAAAAGTAAGGGCAAAATCATTAGTTGAGTTTTTTGAAAGAGAGTATAAAATGAATAAAAACTAAATAAAAAACTTTATATATTCTCAAATTATAAATAAATACTTGAAAAATGGCAATAAATGATTTATTAACAGGAGATACAGCAGGTCTCGCATTTTTAGGAGCATTTTTTATTGGGATGTTAGTATTGATATTCATAGCATATGTGATTTCAGCATTAGCTTTAATGAAAATTGCGCAAAGAACAAAGACAGAGAATGCATGGTTAGCATGGATTCCTATTGCTAACATATTTTTAATGGTAAATATTGCACAAAAAGAGTGGTGGTATGCACTAATAATATTATTTATAGGTTTCATTCCATTTCTAGGTGCATTTGCTTCACTAGGATTAGTAGTATATATATGGTGGTTAATTACAGAAAGATTAGGGAAGTCGGGGGCTCTTAGTTTACTTATGATTATTCCAATCATTAATTTAGGATTCATGCTTTATTTAGCGTTTAGTGATTAAATTACTTTCAATATTAATTTTTATTTTAAATGGTTTAATTGAAAGTTAATTTGTTAGAAATTGATGGGTTTACCTTAATTTCTTCCATAAATTTCATATTTCTTTGTTTTTGTCGGTCTAATAGTAGTAACAGATACTATATAAAAAACTCGACTAGCAAACCTTTATAAACCAATTCCAGTTTTTTTATAGTATTCAAATGGCTAAGGAGCAAAAACAACAAGTTGAACTTATTAGGATCATGGGAACAGACCTAAAGGCAAACAATACTTTAATGTATGGTTTAGCTAATATTAAAGGTATTAATCTCATGTTTTCTAATGCTATGTGCAACGTACTAAAATTGGATAAAAATAGGAAAATTAGTTCCCTTTCTGAAAAAGAAACAGAAGTAATTGAATCATTTTTATCTAATCCAAAAAAGGAAGGAATTCCTGAATGGATGCTGAATTCAAGAAGAGATTTAGAGACTGGAGACAATTTGCATTTTATTGCAAAAGATATTGACTTTAACTTAATTCAAATTAAAAGAAGATTAGGTAAATTAAGAACTTACAAAGGTTTGAGACATAGAGCACAATTACCTCTAAGAGGACAAAGAACCAAGTCTAACTTCAGGAGAAATAAAACTATGGCTGCTAAAAAAGCTAAACAAACTGGAGGCAAGAAATAAAGATGGGACTGCCAATTAAACATAGAAAAAAATTCGTATCTCATAAAAAGAGATGGGATAAAGCAACTATCCTTGAAGAATCCAAAATTGTTGAAGATTATGCATTAAAGAATAAGAAAGAAATCAGAAAGATTGAAGAAAGCTTATCTCACTATAAAACTATTGCAAAAGATTTAAACAAGACTGCAGAAACTAAAGAGAGTGAACAGGCACAAAATTTCATTGCTAAAATGAAGAAATTAGGTTTCCTAGATGTTGATGCTCAATCCTTAGATGAAGTTTTAGACATTACAATTAGAGACATCTTAGATAGAAGATTATCAAATATTGTTTACAAATTAAAATTGTCAAGAACTCCTAGACAAGCAAGACAATTCATTGTTCATGGTCATGTATTAATTAATGGTAGATGTGTAGATTCACCTTCATGTCTGATATCATTAGAAGAAGAAGCTAATTTAGAATTCAAACCACACTCATCTCTATCAGATGAAGCACATCCTGAAAGGGTATTAGCATCTGGTGGAATGATTGAAGTTGAAGAAATGAAAGAAATTCCTTTAACTAGTGAAGCTGAATCTTTTGATGAAAAAGAAGCTAAATTAGATGATGAAGAACAAGATGAGGTAGCTAAATAAAATGGCAGAAGAAAAAATTACTAAAACTCCAGTAACTGAAAAAGTTGCAGAAGTTAAAGTAGAAGGAAAAGCTCCTGTTAAAGTAGAAGAAAGAAAAGCTCCTGTTAAGAAGATTGAAACTTGGGGTATGATTCATATTCACTCATCTTACAATAATACTCATTTACATGTAACTGATGTTACAGGTTCTGAAACAATTGTTAAAGTAACTGGTGGTATGGTTTCAAAATCTGATAGATTAAAAGCTACACCTAATGTTGCAATGGCAGCTGCAAAAGAAATTGCTGATGCATGTCATAAATCTGGAGTTAGTGCACTATATGTTAAACTAAGAGGAGTTGGAGGTCATAATGGTCCAATGAATCCTGGTCCTGGTGCTCAAGCTGCAATTAGAATGCTTACAAGATACGGAATTAAACTTGGAAGAATTGAAGATGTAACTCCTGTTCCACATGACTCATGTAGGAAGAAGGGTGGAAAGAGAGGTAGAAGAGTTTAAATAAAAATGGTTGAGTTTAAAGATAATGGTGTTATTGGTAATTTCAAATTTAAAGATGAATCAAATTTAATCGTTAACTCTATTAGAAGAATCATTATTGATGAAGTTCCAACATTTGCAATTGAAGATGTAGAAGTTGTAATTAATGGTTCTCCTTTGTACGATGAAACTATAGCTCAAAGATTAGGTTTAATACCTATCAAAACTGATTTATCTAGTTACAATATGAAAAAAGATTGTAAATGTGGTGGAATTGGTTGTGCTATGTGTGAGGTTAAGATGACTCTATCTCAAGATGAAGCAGGTTATGTTTTATCTGGAAAAATTAACTCTGATGATCCTCAAGTTATACCTATTGATTTAGATATCCCAATTACAAAAATATTTGGAGATGCTAAATTTGAATTAAATTTGAAAGCTATTTTAGGTAATGGTTTAGAACATGCAAAATGGTCTCCTGCTCATACATATATGAAAGAGACTAAAACTGGAATTGAATTAATCGTAGAACCTCACGGTCAATTAAGTTCAAAAGAGACATACAACAAAGCAATAGATATTTTAATTGAAAAAATAACAGATTTGGAGGGTCAATTGTAAAATGACAGAAAGTAAGACAAAAGTAGAAAAAGCAACAATCATTGACGGAAAAGATTTAATCTTAGGTAGACTTGGAAGTAATATTGCAAAAAGACTTCTTTTAGGGGAGTCAATTAAAATCGTAAACTGTAAAGAGATTGTGATTTTGGGAAGAAAGAAATATTTAGTAGAAAAATATAAGACAAAAATTACTAATAAAGTAATTAAACAAGGTCCATATATTTCAAGAAGTCCTGCTGATATTGTAAAAAGAGCTTTTAGAAACATGGTTCCTTATAAAAATCAAAGAGGAATTGATGCACTAAAAAGATTAAAGTGTTATAATTCAACACCTAGTGTATTATTAAATTCAGAAAAGGAACAAGTTGAAAATGCTAAAATGGATAACAACTCAGTATTTTATTATACTAAAGTTGGTGAGATTTGTGAGGTATTAGGTTACACTAAGATGAAATAAAATGGCTGCACAAAAAGTATTAAAAACAGGAAAAAGAAAAACATCTGTTGCAAGAGTTTTTCTAAGTAAAGGTAAAGGTTCAATTATGATTAATAATGAAAAGGTTGAATCATATGTTCCAAATGAATTACTAAGACTAAAAGTAAAAGAGCCACTTCTCTTAGCAGAAGCTCAAGATAAATACGATGTTAAAGTAAATGTATTCGGTGGTGGACAAACTTCACAAGTTGATGCAATTAGACAAGGTATTGCAAGAGCTTTAGTTGAAATGACTGGTAGTGATGATCTAAAAAAGAAATTTTTAGAATATGATCGAAGTCTTCTTGTATCTGATCCAAGATTCAAAGAAATGAGAAAACCTAATTGTTCAAAAGCGAGAGCTAAAAGACAAAAATCTTATCGTTAAAGTATTAATGATAAGATGCCAAGAATCCTTAGGATTGTTGAGCATCTCATATAACATCCTTTGGATGGAAATATGATTCCTTTAAACATATAAAAAATGGTTGAAAAAAATATTGAAACAAACAAAGAAAAGTCTGGTTTTGTTAAAGTTAAATGTCATAGTTGTGGTAATGAACAAGTAATCTTCGGAAAAGCTGCAACAGAGATTAAATGTCTTAACAAAGAGTGCGCTGAAGTTTTAGCTATTCCTCGAGGAGGAAAAGCTGCAATTAAAGCTGAGATTTTAGAATTGTACTAATCTAAATTCAGATTAAAATATCTAAAACTTTTTTAAAGAAATAAGTTTTATTTTTCTATAAATTTATAAACTAAAAGTATAGTTTTTATTATATGAATTATTATTTACTAAGTTTTCTGGTAATAGTTTTACCCTATACTATAATTTCTATATATCAAGACATTAAAACAAGAAAAGTAAATAATTTGATAAATTTAACATTTTTATATATTTCATTTTTAAGCTTTATATTTTTTTTAGTTCAATACAATATTTTTGATTATCTAATAATTATTGGAGGTTCTTATTTAGCATATTATTTTTACAAAAAACATTTTTGGGGTGGTGCCGATGGTAAAATCTTTATTGGTTTAACTCTGCTTATTTTAGCTTTTGGTAATAAATATTTTTATTTATATTTTTTAGTAAATATTTCAGTTTTATATTCAATTAAAATAATTATTCTAGTAATTATTAGGACCTCACTAAAACAAAAACTTAAAGTTGCAAAGAAAATCGATTATGGAATTTACATATTTCAAATCCTAATAATCTATATAGTAATTAAATCCTTTTTGTACAGACTAGTTTCTCCAAATTCAATATATTTTTCATATTTAATTATTGTGGTATTTGTATTGGTAAAATATTCTAATAAATACATAAAACTTTTATATTCTAAACTGAATATTTTACAATTAAAAATAGGGATAAATTTACTTTTATTTATACTCCTTTTTTTAATTTCAAAAGATTCAGTTTTAAAGTTTTTTTTCATAATCTTAGCATTTAGAATAGCTATGGAATTTATATCTGAAATGACAAATAAAATAAAATCAGATAAAGAATTATATCAAAGTCCATTTTCAATATATTTATTCTTTTCTGCTATATTTACTATGATTGGCCAAGCTAATATTATTGATGTAATTTTGAAGTTTTTTATTTAGTGAATAGAAATGTTTATATATCATATAACTGATTTAAAATTATGTTAAAGTATATTTTAAATTTAATATTTATTTTTTTACTGATTTTCGGTTCAGTTTTTGGTTCAGGTTGGCATCCTGCAGAAGAGATTTTAACTGGTAATTTTACTGGTTATTATGATTTAGATAACATGCCTAATGTTGCAAATGTCCCTCTACAAATTAGAGTATCTTCTTCTTGTATTGCAGGTTCATCTATTCGAGCAATTAATTCTGATGGTAGTGTTGTTTGTGAGACTGATGATATTAGTGCAGGTG
>JAQICV010000098.1 GCA_027858315.1 Candidatus Woesearchaeota archaeon | reverse complement strand
ATGCATAAGAATATTTCTTTTATTCTAAATTTTCAATTTAGATTTTTTATTCAAAAAATAAATTTTTAGATAAAAATAGATAATTAGTTGTTGTTTATACTCAATCGGATGAAGCCTATATTACTATATGTTTATAAAATAAAAAATATAAATTATTTGAATTATAATTTCTAATCATTTTTATAACTATTTTTATATGATATAATATAAGTTATAAAAAAGCTTTATAAAGAAAAAGTTTTAGTATATACTATGAAAAGTAAGATTGTGCTATTTTTAGGACTTTTTTTGATTTTAGTTTCAAGTAATTTTGGTTTTGAAATTTTAAATTCGGATAATGAAGTTCAAGAGTATTTCTCTTTAACTGATAATTTGATTACTGTTGTATCAGAAGTTGAAGCAGTTAATGTTAGTGTAGAGTATGAAGTGTCAGGAGTTGGTAAGGTTAAGGATTTTCCTTTTTCTATTTGTAGTGAAGAATATTGTTCTTCTTTTAGTTTGTCTTCTTTAACTGAGAGTTCAGGTGGTAGTTTTAGTGGTTCAAGTGTATTTAATATTACTGTTTTAGGTGAATCTAAGTTAGTTTATATTGATTTAGAGAATCCAACTATGGTTTTGGATAGTATAGAATTAAATTCTTCTAATCAAGAAGTTGAGTTTGATTTTAGTTTTAGTGATAATTCTAATAAACTTAAAACTGCAAAATTATATCGAAAGTATGATAGTTCTGAGATTTTTATTGCAGATGTTTTAGATGTTCTAACTTATAGTTATGATGTGTCTGAGTCTGGCGATTATAGTTTTTTATTTAAGTTAGAAGATGAAGCTGGAAATTTGGAAGAATTTGAATATGATCTTTCTGCTGGTGATATTTTTGAACCAATAATTAATTCAGTTTTTGTTGTTTTAAGTGGTTCTAACTATGAAGTTGAATTTGATATTGAAGATGATGTTAATTTGACAAAGTATGAAATTGTTCAAGGAACTTTAATTATAACTGAAGATATTTCTGGAACTAGTTTTAATAAAATTTTGAGTATTCCTTTTGATGAGGGGAATATTTTGCTTAAGGTTTATGATTTGAATGATAATGTTGCTCAAAAAACTATTTCTTTGGAATCAATAATAAGTAATACTTTTTATGATAAATTTTCAAATGATAAGGAATATAAATTTAAATCTAATGCGGATGAGTGTGTTTTGACGGGAGTTGATTCTAGAGATTATGATTCTGATTTTTCTGAGAGTTCAAATACTTTTAGTTATAATTTAGACATTAATAGGGTTGCAAATTATGAATTGGAGTTTTATTGTACTAAAGATAATTTTAAAGAGTATTATTCTAAGGATTTTTATTATGATATTAATGAGCCTTCAGATTTTGAATTTGAGGCATTTGCAAATGAGGATGGCAGTGTTAGTTTGACTTGGGATGAGAGTTTTGATAAAGAAGGTATTGTTGAGTATAGAGTTTTTAGGGATGATGAGGAGGTGTATGATGGTTCTAAGTTAAAGTTTGAAGATAAAGGAGCAGTTTATCCTGGAACTTATTCTTTTTTCATTGAAGCTTTTGATGAGGCGGATAATGAAGTTCAAACTTCAGAGATTGAAGTTACTCCAAATAAAGTAAGCGTAGATTTTGTTATAGATTTGGTTGATAGTGAGACTGTTAAAGATTCGAGTTTTGGTTTTGATATTACTACTGATAAAAATTCTAAAGTTAGTGTTACTTTAAAATCTGCAGGCCAAGTTATAGATTCAAAAGTTTATGATAATATTCAACAAGAAAAATTAGATTTTTTATTTAATTTAGAATCTGGAATTAATCAAATTATTGTTGAAATTGTTGATGAGGTTGGAAATGTTTTTGAGGATACATATTTTATTACTTATGATGATTCTTTAATTAGTGCATCGATTGAAGTTATTGAACCTGAGGTTGTTGTTGAAGTTGTTGAAGAAGAAGGTAGTTTTTATTCTTGGATTTGGTTTGTTTTTATTTTGATTATTTTAGCAATTTTTGTTAAGATTTTTATTTTTGATGAGAATAAGTTAACATTTTTGAAAAAACAGTCAAAGTCTAAATCGAAAAATAAAAAATTTCCTTTGCTTAGTGTTGAGAGAGTTAAGGACCATAATTTAGAAAAAGATTTTAACAGAATTAAAAAACAGAGAATTAAAAAACAATTTGATGCTAAAAGGGAGATAGAGAGGAAACATAATTTAGAAAAGAGAGGACGAACTGATTTTGAAAAGAAAAAATTAGAAGATTTATCAAAGAGAAAAGAAGTTTCAATTCCTTTTAATAAAAGAGAAGTAACAAAGAAAAAGATTGAAAAAATAAAAAAAGATCCTAGTTATGATGAAAATTTAAAACCTTCGAAAGAAGAAGTTCAAAGGGTTAAAAAAAGTAATTTTTTTTTAAGAGAATCTAAATCTGAAAAAATTAGAGATGAATTAGGTGAATATTTGCAAAAGGTAAAATCTACTCCTTCTTGGAATTCTACAAGAGATTATGTGGATAGTCCTGTTGTTGTTGAGCCTGTTGTTGAGAATAAATCTGAAGTTAAAAAAGATAAATCTTCTCTTGAGGATAAAGTTCAAGAGAAAAAGAGTTTTATGTTTTTTAGGAAGAAAGAAAATATCTCTAATGGGATTTCTTCTTTAGTAGAATCTAGTTCTGAAGATAAAACTAAGGTTTGGAATGGAAAGATTGATCTTGACGATTATTTGAATAAGACCATTAAAAAAAGGGGTAAAAAAAACTCTTATTTTGCTGAAAGGAGTGTTGAGAGTGATTTGAGGAATAGGGATTAAATCAAGAATCTAATTATATTTTTGGTCATTGTTTGATTAATTTTTTTCAAATTATTAAAACAATAAATTTGTTATTATTGGGTGAGTACAACTAATCTTTTTAGAAGGATTTTTGCATTTTAAAATATGTTAAAGAAATTAAGTAATTTTTTTGGAAATTTGGAGAATGAATCGAGTAATAATCTAGTTATTAATTTTGATTCATTTTCTTTGGCAAAGAATACTGTTTTTTTTAAAGAGGATGTTTTTAGGTTTTTAGATTTTAAAGATGAACTTTTAGATATGAAAAATTTGAATAAAAAATCCTTTAGTGTTTTTTGGAGAATTTCTAAAAATTCAGATCAGCTTTTATTTGAGTCACTTAATTTTAAATGTAATTTGTTTGTTTTAGACCATAAATTTTTCGGTAGAGAATATAATAAGACTACTTCTTTTTCTGTTGATTATAATGGTGTGTCTAAGTCTGCTTTGTTTGAAGTTTTGCATGGGGAAGGTTTTTTTATTTTAGAGAGTTTGGATGAAATTCGTGAGATAAAGGTTGTTGCAGTTAGTAAGGGAAGTTATGTTTATATCCCTTCAGGACAAGTATTCACAATGATTAATTCTTCTAAGAGTTCTAATATGGTATGTATTTCTCTTCTTGGAAAGAATACTAGATTTAAGACAAATGTTTTGGCAAAATTTTGTGGTTCGGGAGTTTTTTATACAAAATTAGGATTTATTAGGAATCAAAATATTGGACCTAATTATACTTTAAAAGATTATTTTGGTGATTATTTAGAGGATTTGAGTTTTGATAAAGAAGTTGGTATTTATCAGGAATTTTTGAATATTCCTGAGAAGTTTAATTTTTTGAAATAGAATTTTTATTTTGTTTTTTCTTCTACTAATTCTTGTTCTTTTTTTACTTGAACTCTTGCAGGTCTTACTATATTCTCTTTTCTTTTATATCCTTTTTTAAGGATTCCTATCACTTTACCTGGTTTAGCATCATCATTTTCAATTAATATTGGGTCATGCATATATGGATCAAAATTATCGTTAATTTTTGGTTCAAATTCTTCAAATTTGTGTTCTTTTAGTGTGTCAGTTAGATTTTTATGAATCATTTCAACTCCTTTTACAAACATTGCTTGGTTGTCAGTCATTTTGAGACTCATTTCAAAATTATCTATTGCAGGAAGTAAGTCTAACACAAAATCAGTTACAGCTCTATCTCTTATTTCAAGAGATTCTTTTTCTTTTCTTTTTTTGAAATTTTCAAAATCTGCTCTTGTTCTTAGATGTTCATTTTTCAATTCTTCAATTTGTTTAACTAAATTTTTGATGACTTCATCTTTAGAAATTTTTTTCTCTTTTTTAGAAGTATCTTTTTTTTCTTTTGTCATAGTATTGTTTAATGGAACTTGATTTATAAAAGTTTTTCATTTTTGATACTTTTATTCTATTTTAAACATTTCAAGACTTAAAATTTTATCTTCAAATTTTTCTTTTAGTTCTTTTTCAAATTTTTCTTTTTCTTTGTTTTCATCAAATACTAATGTTATAAAATATTCTTCGGAGTTTAAATTTTTAATTGCTTTTAGAATACATTTTGAGTCAATTAAAATTTTATTTACTTTTTCTTCTTCTTCTTTTATTAAATATTTAAATTTTATTATTGCGGCGTATTGAATATATCCTATTTTATTAAAGTTAATTACAGTAGTAAAATTTTCGATTATTCCTTGTGATTTTAGTTTATCTATTCTATACTTTACGGTGTCGGAGGAGATTTCTAATTTGTCTCCTATTTCTTTATATTGTACTCTACCATCTTCTTCTAATAATTTTATTATTTCTTTGTCTTTTTGGTCAATAAGAATTTGTTGATTTTTTTTAATAATTTTGAAATCTTTTTTTGTAGTTTTTTCATTGAACACTTTTTCTAGAAGTGTTTCTTTTTCATTTTCTTTTATTTCGTCTGTGGAAATTATTGTATAGTAGCTAGCAAGAACAGTTGAATAGTCTTCAAGAATTTCATTTAATTTTTCTTTAAATTCTTCTATACTTTGTGCGTATAATCTTACTATTAAGTCCCATCCTGAATTAGATTTTACAATCCATACTAAGTATTTGTTTCCCATGTGTTCTTTTACAAATTTTTCTTTAGAGATTTCATCATCAAGATTTAATTTTAGAAATATTATGTATTCTTTATAGTTTAGGGCTTGATCATTTATTTTTGGAATAAATTTTACAATTAGGTTTTCTTTGATAAGTCGTTTAATTCTATAATTTACTATTTCTCTACCTAAATCTATTTCTTTTGAAATACTTGATGAACTTTGTCTTCCATCTTCAAGTAATTTTCTTAAAATTAATATGTCTTTTGGAGATAGTATGGATAACTTATCTTTAGTCATAGTATATTTAAAAGTATTTTATTTATAAAATTGTTGTTTAGAAATATTGTTTTAGGAATAAAAAGTATTTATTCTTCTACTTCACTAGTTTTTTTTAATCTTGTGATGTAGCCCAAAATTGTGTTCTTTAATCTTTTTGAAGGAATTTTAGCGTATTTGTCAACAATTGTTTTATTTGTATTAAAATCTGATGTGAATTCGCTTGCTCCTTTCTTGTAAATTTTCTTTGCAGATGTCTTTACAAATGTACTTTTAACTCTTCCCATTCTATATAAAAAGAGTGACTTATGCTTTTTAAAGTTTTTCTTTTAATTATTTATTTGAAAAGATTAAATTTTTAAATACTGCAAATGATATAGGTATTAAGGTACTTGAAAATTGTATCTGTTTGAATGAAAAAATGGCTGAATGGAAGACATTAAAGCAAGAGACTGTAGATGTAGGCGGAAATAATTTTATCGAGGTTAATTTGAAACAACCTCCAGAAGGAGCAAATATGTTAATTGGTATTTCTAAGGGTTGGTTTACTGATGATGGACAAAAAAGATATAAAACAAATATTTTATTTAGTCGAGAAAAAAAAGATGAGATTGTTAAATTAATTCAAGAGATTGATGCAGAGTAATTTTTTCTTATCTTTTTTAGTTAGTAGTGATAAAACTAATTAAAGTTTATTCTAGATTAAAACTATATGAAAATAGTTAGTATTGAATCCTTACAAATATTAGATTCAAGAGGAAATCCAACAATTGAAGTTAAAATTGTTTTGGATGATGGTTCTGCTGGTTCGTTTAGAGTTCCTTCGGGAGCTTCAACTGGTATTCACGAGGCTTGTGAGTTAAGAGATAATAATAAAAATTTATTTCATGGTAAGTCAGTTTTAAAAGCTGTAGATAATGTTTATAAAATTAAGGAAGAACTTTTGAATATTGATTTTAATCAAAAAAGTTTTGATGAGTTTTTAATAGAATATGATGGAACTACAAATAAAGAGTTATTAGGTGCTAATGCAATTTTAGGACTTAGTATTGCTTTTTCTAAAGCTTCAGCAAAGTATTATAATTTGCCTTTATATGAATATTTGAATAGACTTGCAAATGGTTTGTCTTTTGATTTGAAAACTATTGCAAAGCCTGAACCAATTAATCTTTTTGCAAATGTGATTAATGGTGGTTTACATAGTGGAAATTCTTTAAATATTCAAGAGTTTATGATTATTCCTGTTTTTGGAAGTGTTTATGATAGAATTAGAGCAATTTCTGAAATTTATCAGACTCTGAAAGTTTTGATTGAGGAAAAATATGGTAAATCAAATACTGCTGTAGGTGATGAAGGAGGATTTGCACCAGATATTTCTAAGCCAACAGAAGCACTAGATTTGCTTGTTGATGCAATTGAGAAGAGTAATTATAAGGGGGAAGTGTTTTTAGCTATGGATGCTGCAGCTTCAGATTTTTACGATTCTACTACCAAACTTTATGAAGTTGAGAAAGGAGTTAAATTAGATTTCAAGAAATTGACTAAGTATTATTCAGATTTGGTTGACAAATATCCAATTATTTCTATTGAGGATGCAATGGCTGAAGATGACTTTGAAGGATTTGCTTATTATTTACAAAATGTTTCAAAACTTAAGATTAAAAATCCTATTTCAGGAAAGAAAGAATCTTTTAGTGTTGGAGATGATTTATTAGTTACAAATCCTGAAAGAATTAAACTTGCAATTGATAAAAAACTTTGTTCTTCGCTTCTTTTGAAAATTAATCAAATTGGAACTTTAACTGAGAGTATTGAAGCTCATAAAATGGCAAAAGCTGTGGGTTGGCACACTATCGTCTCACATAGATCAGGAGAGACTGTTGATGATTTTATTGCCGATTTGAGTGTTGCTTTGGAGTCTTCTATTAAAATTGGCGCTCCAGCAAGAGGGGAGAGAGTAGCAAAATATAATCGTTTATTGAATATATATAAATGATTTTTCTTTAAACATTTTTAAGTAAATATTTCTTTTTTTTATTTTATAGGGGTTAATAATCTATTTATTGTATAATATGAAAAAATATCTATGGGTAAAGTAGAAAGTCTAAGTTCTGATGTTAATTTTATTAAGGAGTTCGAAGAACTTAAATTGAAACAAAGATTATTGATTGATAGTCTTAAGAAAAAATCACAAAGTGAACAAGAAAGATTATTCTTGGAAATTAATGCTAAACTTGATTTTCTAGTTCAGATTTTTAAGGAAGCAAATTCTTCTGATGATGAAAAAGAGAAAGTAGATTTTGAAGCTAAATTTAATGATGTTTTGGATAAGATTGATTCTCTTTCAATTAAAGTTGATGATAGTTTTACTAAAGTTGAGAAGTTACAAGATAAAATTGTTTCGGATAAATCTTCAAATAAACCTGTTTTGAAAGCACAATTACTTGAAAAAGATAAAGTTTCAGATTCACCACCTTTAGTTTCTAAAACTTCTTTGGGTGACAAATCCAAACCTGTTGAAAATTCTTCTTCTGGAGCTCTTCCTCCTCCTCCTGCTTTTAAAACTGAAATAGCTGCTAAGTTTGGTGAAGTTTTGAAAGAAGATGGAGTTACTAAGAAAAAGAAGTGGTTTTAAATAAAATGGCCAAGAAAAAGTCTGTTGTTGATGAATTGAAGGGATATAATAAAGAACTTGGGACTCATTTACCTGATTTAGATTTTGATTTTTTAAAATCTGGTGGTGTGTTTAGGGATAAAGATGATTATGATGAGGATATTAATTCTCTTGTCGCATCTAATCTGATAGATTTGAAGACTGAAATGGCTTTGGTTCGAAAAAATTTGACAGATAGTATGGAAGGTATGATAATGAGATCTTTAAATACACAACAATCTCAATTTGCTAAGTTTATGGATGATTTTTATAAAAAAATGACTTTAAGTTTTAAAAGTACAGTTTCTACTTTTAGTGAAGAGCTTGGAGGAGAATTTTCAAAAATGAGAATAGAATTAGAGAAAATTTCTTTGTCTAATAAAATTTTGTCTGATAAATTAGAGGATTTTGGAAATGATTTCGTTGAAGTTAAGTCTATATTTAGTGAATTTGGTGAATTTAAGGATGAAACTAATTCTCTTTTAGAAAAAAAATTTAGTGGTATTGATGAGAGGCTTTCAAAAATTGAAGAAGGATTTTTAAGTATTAATGATTCTAATAAATCTGAATTAGGTAAAGTTTCGAAACTTATATTAATTCAAAAAGAGGGTATTGATAAAATTTCAAAAGATTTGACCACTAAATATTTAGGTATTAAAGAAGAAATTACTGAGTTTAATAAAAATAATAATGTTAATGTAAGGAAGAAACTTTCAAATTTTAATGAATCTTTGAGTGATTTGGGAAAAAAGGATAATTTTGTTAAGTCTAAAACTAAATCTGATATAAATGTTATAAAAAAAGATGAAATTGATAATAATATTTTAAGTTCTGAACTTAAAAATACAATTTTGGAGTCTCCCCAAATTGTATCTGATGATGATTTTAGGTTTGAGTCAAATTCTACAGTAGAGAAGTTGATTAAGATTGATTCTAGGCTTAAAAAATTGAATTCATTAAGGTAATTTCTACTTTTCAATGACAATAAATTTATATATTACATTCTTTCGAAAACTTAATTACAAGTAGTATATTTTTTATACTATCTAAATTTCAAAAAATGGTATTTAATAAAAAAGCAATAAGTCCAGTTGTTGCAACTGCTCTACTTTTAGTAGTAGCTGTTGTAGCTGTAGTTGGTTTCCAACAATGGTTCCAAACATATAACAGTGGTTTAATGGCTGGTGTTGATGAGCAAAGTGCAACATCCTCTGGTATTACAGTAGAGATGGTTCAAAATTCTTCTGCTGATGCAATCGTTTTTTTGAAGAATCCTAGTACTAATGCGGTAACTGCAGATATTTCAATTAGTGAATGTCCTACGGCAACAGGGGGAACTGATGTTTCAATCACTCCAGGAATTAATACTTCAGGTTACACTTTAACAACTTGTGGAATTGATACAGGTGCAAAAGTAACAGTTGTTATTAAGACTGATGAAGCAATTTACAGAGAGTCTGAGATTGTAAGTAATTAATTATGAACAATTTTAGTAAGAAAGGTGTTGCATCTTTTGCAACATTTTCTTTAATTATTATTTTGTGTATTCTGGTTTTGTCTTTTTCTTTTGGTTATTATAATAGTTCTAAAGAAGATATGATAATTCTTTCAGAGAAAGCAGCAATGATTAAGTCTATGTCTAATTTTCGTAGTGAGCTTTTGAATGTTGTAGTTTATAATGGTTCTAGTTTGGAGTATGTTGATTTTTTTTCAAATAATTTGGAAGTGATTTTACAAGATAATTTTATTCATAGTTCTTATGCGCAAAATGGGGAAATTGTTGAAGTTAATATTAGTACTTTGGGTCCAAATTTTTGCTCAGTTTATAATGTTAGTTTTGGCTTTAGTTCAATTTATAGTTTTAATGGTTCTTGCATTAGTGTTACTAATTAATTACACATAGATTTTTAATAGTTGTTGGGATGTATTTTAATATGTTTTTACATAAGAAAGGTGTTACTGAAATTACTTCATTTGTTTTGATTACTCTTTTAGTTGTTACGACTTCAATTATTGCTTACCAATTTTCTAAGAGTACTATTGAGGATAGTGTTGCAAAAAATGATTATAATAATATGGAAATTTATTTTAATAATTTAATTCAAAAAACTAATCAAGTACAAAAATTTGAAGGTCAAAGTTTTGGTATGGGGATTTCTTTTAGTAAAGGTAGTGTTGTTGTGGAGGGCAATACAATTCATTATCGATCTTTGATTGATTATCTTGGAACTGATTATTGTTATAATGGTTTATGTCATACAAATAGTAATGATGCTGAACAGATTTATTTTAACTTAAGTAGTGGGTATAATTTTTCTAGTAATATGACTCTTCTTCCTGGGTCGTATTTTTTAATTTTTAAAAATAATAAAAATGTCTCAAAAATTGATTTGTCGTTTAAATAAAAAAGGTTATTTGCAAATAGATTTTGTTTTTGCAATATTAGTTTTTTTTATGTTTTTTTTTGTTATTTATTCTAGTTATAGTTCATATAGTAGTAATTTTGAAAAGACTGTCATTTATTCTGAGATTGAAATTGATTCGAGGGATTTATGTTTTTTTTTGGTTAATACTAATGGTAATCCTGTGAATTGGGAATTAGACATTTATAATGTTAATTTTTTAGGGCTTAGATCTTCAAGTAATTATTCTTTGGATTCTTTAAAAATTGCAGAATTTAATGATGTGAATTATCATAGTATTCTTGATGTTTTAGGTTTAGATGATTCGAATTTAAATATTATGATTAAAGGTTTAAGTAGTAATTCCACTTATTTGAATTTTGGTATTTCTAGTGATAATTTGGGAGTTTATTCTTCGATGAATAGTTGTTTTTCTAACTATAATTCTGAACCTGTTATTGTTTTTGTTGAGGTATGGAAATGAAGTTTAATAAATCGCAAATTACTGTTGTTGAGTCTTCTTTTATTTTATTATTATTTTTAGGAACTATTGTTTTTTTAGTTGTAAAACCTTCATTATCTTCGGAGTTAAATTATCAGAAAAATGTTGATACTATTGCTGATTCGATATATTATTCTGAGACTTTTAGGGATATTATTATGCTTGAAGATTTGACTACTGATACAAAATCTGAGGATTGGTCTAAATTTGAATTAGTTTTAAATTCTTCGATTTCTGATTATGATTTTAGTATTAGTAATGGAACTTTGAGTGAGAGTTTGTATTCTTGTGATGGTGATTTTAAAGATTTTGCTGAGAGAGTGATTTCAATTGAGAATAACACTGTTTCTGAATTTAGAACTTTTAGGATAGGAGTGTGTTATTAAATGATAAAAAATAAGAAATCTCAGCTGTTTCTTCTTTCATCTTTGTTTTTACTTTTACTTTTAATTTTTATTTATTCTATAGAGACAGAGAATACTTATATAGTAAAATCAGGCAAATTTAATTTATTGAACAATATAGTTTATGAGACTTGTAAGGTTGGTAAATTTAGTAATGGAACTTATATAGACTCTAGGTATCTTGAGTTTGAAAATGATCTCGAGAGTTATTGTATAAGTTATGGTTATTTATGTAATCTTACAATTACTAATAACACTATTATTCCTCCTAGTGGAAATTGGAGTTTACTTAATTATACTCATTATGATTATCACATTGATTATCGTTATGAAGGTTATAATTATTCAAGCTCATTTATTTGTTAAAAATGGATCAAAAAAAACTTAATCAAATTATGCAAAAAGCAAAAAAGAGCTATTCTAATAATAATGTAGAGTTTGATAAGTTTTTACAAAATAAATCTGAATTTATTCCTCTGAATAATTTGATTGCAGTTCAGTCTCAACAAGGCGCAGTACCTAACGGTGGTGATCCTTCTTTGGAGAATGGAGAAAATGAAGCAAATCAACAAAATTCTCAATCTCTTCAAAATTATAATAATCAATTTGGGGGTAATTATGGTATGCAACCAAATAATTTTCAACAAAATATGGGTTCAAGGATAAATGTTATTGGTGATCAAGGTAGTGGGGCTCCAATTAATATTATTGCTAAGAATTATATTAATCCTGATTCCATTGATGATAATGATGGTCTTTCAGAAGATTTAACAAAATCTACTAAGTCTCATCAGTTATCTAAGATTCCAGATAATATGATTAAGACTTCAGCTACTGATTGGGAACCTTTAAATTATACTGGTGTTGATGAAAAATATAAGTTATACGGTTTATCTTATGTTGAGATTAAATATGATGATGTTGAGCAAAAAATTATTTATCATGTGATTGAACCTGAATTATCTGAAGAAGAACTTGATGTGATTGCGGAGTTGAAAAAAGCTTTTATTTATGTTTTTGAGAAAGTTGCATTTGATAATGTTGGGACAAATAGTAGGGACATTATTATTAATGGAACTAAGAAACTTTGTTCTAAATATAAAATTAAACTTACTGAGGAGCAGTTTGGTAAAGTAGTTTATTATTTGGAGAGGGATTTCTTAGGTTTAGAAATGATTGAACCTATGATGCATGATCAATTTATTGAAGATATTTCTTGTGATGGTTTGGGAATTCCAATTTTCATTAATCATTTGAAATATGGTCCACTTGAAGTTAGTAGAAAGTTCACTGATTTGAAAAAATTAAATTCTTTTATTGTGAAGCTTGCACAGAAATCTAATCAAGAAGTTTCTTTGTCTAGGCCAATTTTACAAGGAGCTTTAACTGATGGTTCAAGGGTTGAGGCTATTTATGGTAAAGAGGTTTCAGAGAAGGGTTCTTCATTTACTATAAGGAAGTTTAGAGTAGAACCTTTTACACCACTACACTTAATGGAGTTTGGTACAATGCCTTCGTTTTTACTTGCATATTTATGGATTGCAGTTGAGAATAAAAAATCACTTTTGATTTCAGGTGGAACTGCTACTGGTAAGACTACAATTTTGAATGCTCTTTCATTATTTGTACCTCCTACTGCAAAAATTGTATCTATTGAAGATACTCCTGAGATTAATCTTCCTCATGAACATTGGTTGCCTTTAATTTCAAAGGAAGGTAATGAGAAAGGACAAGTTACGATGTTTGATTTACTTAAAGCATCTTTAAGGGAGAGACCAGATTATATTATTGTAGGAGAAGTTAGAGGTGCTGAAGCTGCAATTTTATTCCAAGGAATGGCTACAGGACATGCTGGTTTAGGTACGGTTCATGCAGACAAGTTTAATGATTTAGTTAATCGTATGACTATTGCGCCAATTAATCTTCCTAAACAGCTTCTTACTGAGCTTGATATTGTTATTTTTATGAAAACTGTAAAGGTTAAAGATAATGTTGTAAGGAGAGTTAATTCAGTTGTAGAAATTGTAGATTATGAAACTAAAAAAGATCATTTTTTAATTAATGAGTTTGTAAAGTATGTTCCAATGGAAGATGTTTTTTCATATAAAGAAAATTCTGCTTTGATTTCTAGTTTGCTTGAGAGTCGTGGTGGTGAAGAGGATTCCATTTGGGCAGAGATTGAGAAAAGAAGAAGAATTTTAGATTTCATGAGTAAAAATAAAATTTTGGAATTCAGGGAAGTTAGTCATATAATTAGGGCTTATTATAAGGATCCGAAAGCTATTTTTGAATACATGGAAGGATTTGTGAAAGAGGTAGAAGATGAAACTCAAAAATAATGATTCTAAAGGGATTATGAATGAGTCTTTTATTGAGTTTTATGTACATTTTTTATATCGTAATTTTGGGAGATTTTTTTTCTCAAAGAAGAATTTTAAAGATTTTTTTTATAGAAATTTTTATAATATTCGTTATGAAGGAGTTTTAAGAAAAGCAAATTTAAGACTTATTCCTGAAGAATATTTCTTTGCTATTCTTTTTAGTTTGATTTTAATGATTGTTTTAGTTTTTATTATGACTTTTGCTAATATTTTTATTAGGCCTGAGTTTACTCAAGTTGTTTTTTTTGGAGGTGTTTTAGCTGTATCTCTTATGGGTATCTTTTTTTATAATTTTCCAATTGTGACTTCTAATAATCGAGGTCAAGAAATTAATGCATCTATGCCTTATTTGTTACCTTATATGAAAATTTTAGCAAAAGAACTTTCATTGTCAAAAATTGTTGAGATTATTGGTGATTTTTTGATTTACAAAGAGATTAGGATAGAGTTTGAAAAAATTAGATATTATTCTACTGTTTTGGGTTATGATATTCATAGTTCTATTAGGGAGGCAATGGCCTCATGTCCATCAAGAGAGCTTGCTGATTTGATGAATGATTTAGTTACGATTTCTAATTCTGGAGGTAATATTTACAATTATTTGGATAGGAAGTTAAATAATTTGAATATTGAGATTGATGCTATTGAAAAGAAAACTATTGATACTCTTCTTATTTATTCACAAGTTTATGTTGTAGTTCTTTTAATTTCTCCATTGTTTTATACTATTATGACTACTATTTTGAATTTAGTAAATATTACTTCTACTCAATGGGGAGCTGGTAGTTCGGATAGCGGTAGCGTAGTTATGTATATTTTCGCTTTACTTGTATTTTTGCCTTTGTTTTATGGCGCATTTATGATGTTAGTGTATTATTCGAAGCCTTTATATTCGAGGTTAAAACCAATTAAAAATGAAATTACAAAATATTAGTGGAGAGGAAATTATTAGGTATGTTTTACTTGTATTAACTTTTCTAGGTTTTTTTTTTGCGATTAGATATTCTTTAACAAATATTACTTCTCCAGTTTATGTAAATATCTTTTTAGTTTTACCTTTCATTATTTTTTTGACACCTTATTTATTTCTTAGTTTGTATGGTTTAAAGAGAGTTGAATCTAAAATGCAAGTTATTCCAAGATTTTTAAGAGATATTGTAGATAATGTTGAATCTGGAATGGATCTTATTTCTTCGATTAAAAATACAGTTAATAATGAATATGGTGTTTTGAATGAGGATGTAAAAAAACTTTTCAATCAAATCTCTTGGGGAATAGATTTTGATGTTGCTATGATTAACTTTGCAAAAAATATTGGTAGTTCTACTTTGAAGAGAGATTTATATTTAGTTATTGAAGCAAGAAAGATTGGTGGACATGTTGAGAAAATTTTAAGAGAGCTTTCTTTAAAAATTGGTAATGAAAATTTGAGAACTAAAGAGAGGAGAAGTAATTTAGCATCTAATACTTTTACTGGATATATTTCATTTATTATTTTTTTAGTGATTATTGTTATGGTGTATAAATATTTATTTGTTGGAATTACTGAGACTATTAATCCTGGTGCTGGAGGAGTTTCAGATGGAAAAATTGAGACTTTTTTATCTTTACTTACTCTACTTTCTTATGAACTGGCTATCTTGTCTGGATTTTTGTTTGGACTTATGCAAGATAATAATATTATCAATGGAGCACCTCATGTAGTAGCTTTAGTAATTTCAGTGTTTGTGACATTTTTCTTCTTCATATAGTTTTTACTATTTTTATTATTTTTATTTTTATGAGATAAGTTTTTAATAGCTTTTTAATTACTTATATATATTCTATTATATTGGCCCTATGGTCTAGTCTGGATATGACGATAGCCTCCTAAGCTGTAGATCGGGAGTTCGAATCTCCCTGGGGCCGTTTTTATAGGAAGATTCTCACTCCTTCCAGGATGCGAGAAATTAGTTCCAAATACTCAAAAAAATTAAGATTTTTTTGGTCGCATTTAAAAATGCATTTCTGAACAATTTGAAATTAAAAATTTCAAATAGGTTTGAATCAATTTTGAGCTTTCTCAAAATGCTTCAAAAATTTATTTAATAAATTTTTAGTGTCCTCTGGGCCGTTTTAAAAAAAGTGTTTATAGTTATTGATTACTTATTGATTAAGACAAATCCATTTATAATTATCTGATTAATATTTATTATTGTGGTATTAGTAGATAGTTTAAATAATGTTAATTTTTTGTTTTTTGTTATGTTTTGGACGATTCTTGCAATGATGCTTGTTATGATTTATTCATTGAAGCTAGTTATGAGGACTCAAAGGCACATTGAGAGTATTGATGTGAATATTGCTAAGATGGTTGGAAAAGTTTTAAAAGAAGAAGATCAAATTTTAGCTAATATTAAAAAAAAGAAGTAATTGTGTGGAAAGATTTATATAATCTTTTCATCTTAGAATTTTATGGTTGATAGCGTTTCTGATTTCATTTCTAGTTTTGATTTTAATGAGATCCATAGGGTGTTTTTGGATAGTAACTATTATCAGTTTTTATTCCCCTTTCTTTTAAGTTACGCTTTAATGTATACGGCTTTATCTTATGTTAAAATTTTTCAGAGTAAGAAAACTAAAAAACCAATTAAGCCAATTATTATTCTTATTGCATTGATTTCTTCTTTTTATGGTGTGAGTTTTGAACTTGAGTCTGGGATGATGGTTGGAGATATGATGATGTTTATGTTTCCTAGTATTTCTGCCCTTACAATGGGAATACTTACTATGTATATTGTTGGTTCAATTTTAGGAAAAGATTTCTTTAAGGATATGTGGAGAAAAGATCATAGTGCTTATATGTATTTTACGGTAGGTGTTATTGGACTTGGAAGTGTTTTATTTTATATGGGGGTAGGAATTTTTGGGTGGGATTATAATCCACTTAATTTTGAGTCTCAGTGGAATGTTATTTTAGCAGTTGCATTTTTAATTATGGGAGTAGTATTTATGTTTATAGATTTAGTTCCTATTGGAATTGTATTCTTGCTTGTGTTCTTTGCTTATGTATATAATTCAGGTCAAGATAGTTTTTTAGGATATTTTATTGATCCAGTTGTTTTTATTTTTATTATTTTCATTGCTCTTTTTTCGTGGATGAATTCGGATAAAGAGAAGAAAGTAAAACTTGAAGAAAGTATTAAAGATGCAGATATTTCTTTGAGTGAAAAAGGAGATTATGGGAAGTATAAAAAAGACTATGAGAATAGGATTAGGGATATTATTCATGAAGGTAGAATCCAGAATAAAAATGCACTTGACAAGTTAAATAAAAAATGAACTTACTGTTGAGTGAATATAAATGTTATTAAGTTATTTTTCTGACATATTCTCATGGGAACTTTAACAGATATTCTTAGTGATGTAGATTTTTACTCATTTCTTAATGATTTGGAAGCTTATGGATGGTTTCAATATGTGTTTCCTTTCATGTTAGTTTATGCTGTAGTTCTTACAATCTTAGAAAAAGTAACGATATTTGAGGATAAAAAACCTGTAAGGGTTATTATTTCATTAGTGTTTGGTTTATTTTCTGTAGCATTTGAAATTTCAGATACAGGAGAGACTTTAGGAGACTTGATGATAACTCTGTTTCCAGGTGTTACGGCATTTTCAATGGGAATTTTAGCATTATATATTGTTATTGCAATGCTTGGTGTTGATATTACTAAATTTTTCGGAGAAAATGCAGCTAATGATAATAAATGGGTGATGTATATTCTAGGTGGTTTAGGATTATTTGTAGTTGTTTATTATTATGCTAGAGGATTTGGTTGGGACGGTTTTAATCAAGGTTCTGAATTATACGATTTCTTTGCAGATCCACTATTATATATATTAGTAGTGTTTGGTGGAGTATTTTATATGGTTAGCAAGGATGATAATCCTTCCAAACCTCCTAAGAAAACTAAGACTGAGACTGTAACAGAAGGAGAATAATTAAAGAAAAATGAAAAAGATAATATATATTTTAATTGTAGCAATGATGCTTTTATTTGTGGGTTGTACTAGTGGAACTAATGCTAAGACGAATTCGTTTCAACTTGAAGGAGCATTTAATGGAGGAGATGAAGCGCTTGGCGTTGAGTTCTCAGAAGGACAACCTCCTGAGAAAGTAAAAGATGGTGGGATTCAACCTTTTCCAATTAGGGTTCTTTTGGAAAATATTGGAGAAAATGATATCGAAGAAGGTGAAGGTCATGTTAGTTTAGCAGGAATTAGTTTTACTGAGTTTGGTATTACTGCAGAAGATGCATCGCAACCTATTCCTGAACTTCGAGGTGTTAAACAACAAGGAGATAATGTTATTCCTGGTTCAAAACAATTTGTTATGTTTCAAGGTTTGAAGTTTATGTCTGATTTGGGTTCAGGTTCACAAGAGAAGACTATTTTGCTTGATTTATGTTATCCTTATACTACTAATGCTAGAGCAAGTATTTGTGTTAGTGGAAATACAATTCAAGGTTATGATAATGATTTAGAGGTTTGTTCTTTGGATGGGAATAGAGATTATGCAAATTCTGGAGCTCCAGTTCAAATTGAAAATGTAGTTCAAAATACGGCTGGCGCTACAAGTATTCAGATTCAGTTTGATATTGTTCATATTGGTAAGAGTACTAATGGTAGAGTTTATAGGAGTGATGTTTTAGATTCTGAGTGTAAGATTAATGGTAATCCTGTTTCAAGTACTAATGCAGCACTTGAAGAGAATTATGTTACTTATTTTATTGAAGCTGGAGAATTGAATTCAGGTGTTGATTGTGGTGCTACTGGAACAAATACTGAGACTGTTCTTCTTTCAGGAGATAAAACTACTGTATTTTGTACTATTGATACAACAGGTCAAGAAGATTATGAGAAAGGCATTGCTATTGTTTTAGATTATGATTATTTTGACAGAACTTCAGTTTCAATTGAAATTGAGCATGTTGAAAGATAATATTATTTTTTAGTTTTTCTTTATTTTTTTAATAAGTTATATTTATAAATTCTAAAATCTATATCTAGGTATTATGACTATTCAAGTTAACGATGAAAAATTAGAGGAAAGAATAAAATTTCCACCTTTTGTTTCAGTTATAACTAGACATACAGGGATTTGGGATGAGAAGGTTGTTCTTAGTGAATATATTGCAACTCAGTTAAATTATTCTACAAATAATGAAGTTTTAGAGGGGAAATTAGTATTTAGAATTTATATTAAAGATATAGATGAAGAAGATAATGATTTTGAGAATATTTACATTGAAAGGAGTAAGGAGAATATGAAATTATATTCTAGAAATGATTCTAAAGGAGATTTACATCATTTAATTTTAAAATATGCTAAAATATTTAATCTAGATTATAATAAGGAAAAAGATAGTGATGAGGAGTATTTATCTGAGACTTTATTTACTGATTTAGCTGAGTTATTGAGTAATTCGGTTTTATATTATTATGATAAACATCGTCAAGAAAATCATCATGGTCTAAGTCATAACCGAGATTACGCATTTAATTAATTTTTGATAAGTTATTTAAATTAAGTATTCTTATTTTTTATTAAGTGTTGACTTATGGAAGAAGGTTTTTTTTTAGAAAAGGATAGAATTCCGGTTTTTATCGGAGTTGCTGGTGGAAAGAAGAGGGAGATTGAGAAGAAGTTTGATTGTAAAATTGATGTTGATTCAAAATCTGGAGAAGTTGTTGTTGATACTGAGGATTCTTTGACTCAATTTATTTTAGCTAATGTTATTGCTGCAGTTAATATGGGTCATAGTCCTGATAGTGCTATGAGACTTGAGGATGAGACTTTTGTTTTAGATACAATTGATGTTAAGAGTTATGTGAAAGATCATACTAGATTAAAAGTTGTTATGGGTAGAATTATTGGTAAGGAAGGTTCTACTAGAAAACTTATTGAAGAGATTACTAAGTGTAGTGTTAGTGTAAAGGACCACTATGTGAGCGTTATAGGACCTTATGAGAATACTATTCTTGTTCATGAGGCTCTTGATATGCTAATCAAAGGAGCGTCCCACAAATCGCTTTATTCTTATTTGGAGAGAAATAAAGTTAATATTAATACAGGATTACTTTAATTAAGCAATTATTTTTTATATTTTTTTTAAATTATTTTAGAAAAAAGTGTTTTTTATTAATTATTTTGATAGATTCCATACCATATTAAAAAACTCAATGTATGATTTTGCTACTTCTTGATTTTTTATCATAATACAGCTAATTTCTCCTTTTAGTGTAATTATTAAAGTATAATCTTCAACAACACAAGTCCAAGCAGGAGTCATAACTCCTCCAGGCATGACTTTAACTTCAGAATGAGGGATCTTTACTCTATCTTTAGCAATTTCTACTTCTGATTGATTGTAAATCATCTTAACAATATGTCCATTTATTTTTCTTGCATTATGCCACTGAGCAAAATATAGTTGTAGATTTCTATCGTCTATTTTAGGAATTCCAAATATATAGAAAATACTATCTTGATTAGATTCTTTAGTAATATAGTCTACTGCATATTTAATACCTTTAATTCCTTGAAAAACTTCAGTTCTATAAGTTTTTTTTAATAGTTGATTTCTCTGAATTAAATCTGGTAAGATTTTTTTAATACTTTTTTCTTTTTTATCTAAGATTTCTCTTTTTTCTTCGATATAATCTAGCAAACTAGAAGGGTCAGTTGCGTAAAAGTATTTAATATTACTTTTGATAATATGTGAAACGAGTCCTTTTTTGATAAGAGAATTAATAATATCATAAATTCTCCCAGTATTTAAATTGGCTTTTTTCATTATTTCACCCGATTTACATTCACCTAAATCTAAAATTGCAAAATATATTTTTGTTTCATTCTGAGTGAAACCTATTTCTAAAAGACTTTCTTCAACCATAATTATAATATTATGTTCTTTCTTTATAAATTTTATGTTTACTCCCCACATAGATGGGGGTGAGTTTAATATACTTGTACAACTATGAAGTAGTAACAGTAATGAAAATGGAAAATAAAAATTATACAACAAACGAACAAAGTAATGTGAGATCAGAGGAATCTGTAAAGAAAAATAGTGTCGGTAATTTATTACTTGAAGATATTATTCGTGTAGGTGAAAATGTTTGGGATGGTACTAAACCTGTTTTGAAAGGTGGATTTGAGTTAGCAGTATCTGGAACTCAAATGGCAATGAATCTTATCCCAGGAACTATTGTACCGAGTAAAATTCGTGAAAAATGTTATGATTTTGAAGATAAATTATGGGAAAAAACAGGACTTTATGATGATAGTATGAAATTGAGTGTAGAGGCTGGTAGACAAATAGGATCCGCAGGATTAGGAGCTATTTCAAGTTTAGTTTTAGTAGGATTGCCTGATTTTACTGCAAGATTGATTGTGTTTGTTGAACTTAGTCAAAATGGTGAGGATTACAATATGTGGGATAGAAACTTATCTAAAAAATATTTTCCTGCTTCTTTTCCAGTTGAATTAGTATATGCTTGTGCTTCAGAAGGTATTATATATATTAAAAATTTAAAGGAGAGGACAGAATAAAATGAATATATCATCATTTAGTAATAAAGTTTCAAGTTCGAGACATTCAAGAATAACAAGAGAAAGTGCAGCAAGAAACAGAGTAAAAAGTAGAAATGCTGCTGCTGCTAGAGAATCTAGAAGAAGAAGAGATTATATTGAAAATTCAAAACTTTATAATCAAGAAGAAGTTCAAGAAGAAGCTCCATTAACTGAAGAAGAAATTCAAACAAGAAAGGAAATAAGAGAAAAAGAATTGAAAGAAATAGAGCGTATACAAAAAAATGAATTCTATGCTCGTGTTGAGAAATATGAAAGATTTCAAAATAAATCAATTATTTATCCTACAGAAGATAGTTTTCAAATGGTATCAAGTTCAGGTAAATTTCGTTCTATGGAATTACTAAATTTCGAAAAAATTCATATTGAAAGACCAGATATGGTTGGAAGTGTGGGGGAAAGATCTTTTCCTCTGACTGATGAGTATAAGGAGAAATTAGTTGAAATGGAAAAAGCAGGATGGGTATTGTTAGATAGTTATGATATGGAAAGTTTAATTGAATATTCAGCTATAAAGGAAAGACATAAAATAATTAGTTGGGATTATAGAGAAAAATCTAGTAAGTCTTGGATTACTAAAATAATTGATGGAGATGTCGTATCTTATGATCGTGGAAATAAATTGAGTTCATATTACTTTCCAAATATTCAAATAAGAACATATTCTGAAAGGTATGATTATGCGAAAGGAAATACTATGCTAGTACTTTTAATGAAAAAAAATAAAACTAAAAAGAATTTTTTATTAGATGAGAGACTTCTTCAAGAGGAGAGTTTTGAAGATAAGAATAAGGGTCTTTCAAAAGGTATTGAAAACCTGATTTCATTATTTGATAAAAATTATAAGCAAAAACAAATTGAAAAGGCATATAATAATCTTCCAATTAAAGAAGCAATAAAATATAGGGTGAATTCATTAGTTCAAAAACAAAATCTTCCGTTAGAAGTAACTGTAGAAGAATATAAAGTGAATCTTGAAATTAAATCAGTATATTCATTTGTAGAGAACTTAGAAAAATGGTCGTATGACTTAACACCATATAATAAAGAAGCAATTGAAAATACATTAGAAGATAGAAATGAAATAGTTACAGAAATTGCTAATAACTTTAATGATTTCGTAGAAAGTTTGACTTATGAAATTCCAGTTAAATATAGAAAATTGGAAAAATAGAATTAATATAAAATAATTGGAATAATTTTAAAATTCTTCGACATTACCAAAATCTGCAATTAATCCTTTTTTCTCAAGAGCTTTTACTTCATTTGGTTTGTATTTGTAGAATAGGTCTGCTTTATTTTCATCTAGTTCCCATGGTTCTAGGAGTACAATGTCTCCTTCTCTTATCCAAAGGTATTTCTTAGCTCTTCCTGGAACTCTTGCTAAGATATCTCTACCATCTGCACTTCTGATTTTCATTCTTGATCCACCTAATCTTTTTTCAACTAGTCCTATGAATTGTTTTCCTCTAGGAAATTTAACTTTTGTTGATTCTTGATTTTCTAGATCTGCTAATTTCTTTTTTTTTGGATTCATCTATTAAATTCTAATATTATATTATTTATAAAGGTTGTTTTATCTTTGTTGTTTTTTGTTTATCTGAAATCAAGTTTGTATAGTTGAAATATAGTGATTAAAAGACTTATAATGATTGGTCCTAAGAATATACCTATAAATCCAAATACTTCAAGGCCTCCTAATATACTTAAAAGTATTAAAAATGAATGGACTTTAATTTTTTGTTTTATTAAAAATGGTCTGATAAAATTATCTGATAGACTAATAACAACTCCACCGTATAATAGTAGAAGGATTGCAGATAAATAGTCTTGTTGAGAATATAAATATAAAACTCCTGGTACCCATACAAATGCTGTACCTATCATAGGAATTAGTGCAAAAAATGATGCAATTGTTGCCCAAAATATTGGCGAATTTAATTCGAAAAACCAAAATCCTAATCCTACTAATCCTCCTTGAATCATTGCAACAAAAATTGAATCTACAAATACTGCTAAAGTTACATCTTTGAATCTATAAAATAAAGCATCTTTATAATCATTTTTCATAGGAATCATTTTTTTTATACTTTGTAAAAAATTTTCTCCATCAACTAATAAATAATAAAATGCTAGGATAAATACAAAAAAATTTAAAATTATAGTTGTTATAGAGTTGAATATTTCTGAAAATGAATTTATTAAATATTGGCCCGTTTTTGTGACAATTGAGTCGAATTTCAAATCTATTACATTAACATTGCTTTTTAATGTATTACAAAAAAAATATTGACAATTGTCAAAATTTAGATTATTTACAATGCTATCTGAATTTTGTATGATTGAACTTGTTTGTTCTATTAGTGAGGTTAATAGTAAATAAGTTGGTAGGAGAATTAATGTTATTGCTAAAAAAATTATGAATATTGCTGATATTGTTTTATTTTTAGTTTTTTGTTTAAGTTTTTGATAAGGTTTGTAGAATATGAATACAAAAGATACTGCAAGAAACAATGAAATTATGAATCCTTTGATTAAATAAAAAAATAGACTAACTAAGGATATAATGATAAAAACTTCGAAATAATTTTCAACTTTTATCATCTCTTCTCTTCTCATAGTTTTTTTTAGGTATTTTTAATTTTAATATATTATATTAACTTATAGGTAAGAATTAGTTTTTTTTGATTAAATTAGTATTTATTTTATAATCACTAAATTAAAAATTGTTTTAATTATTTGATTTACATTTTTTGGTAAACTTTTTGATTCTAAAAAGATATATTTATATTTAGAAGTGTAGTTTATTTATTACAATGACAGAAGAAAATTACGAAGAAGTTACTGAATTAGATTTAATTTATGAATCACATGATAAGGTTGATGCTTTAATCGATTTATTAATTGAGAAAGGTGTAATCGGTCAAGAAGAGTATGAAGAAAGACTAGCTCAAGTTATTGAAGCTAATGAAGAAGCAGAAGACGAAGAATAAAAATCACTTAAGTGATTTTTAACCAATTTGAGGTTTCTCAAATAGGAATAAATATATTCTTTGAATTCTTTAATTTTAATAATAACTATCTCCTACATAATGTATAATTTTAACTGACTTGCCTTTTTCTTGATTTTGCATATCTTCTGATGAAAACATAGATATTCCTATTGCAATAGTTTTGTTATGATTCTCATCTTTTACTAAAATTATATCATTTTTGTTTATGTTATCCTCAATTTTTTGAATTCCAGGTCTCATTAAGTCTGCTCCTTTTATTACGAAAGGGATTGCGCCTTTGTCTACATATACTGAAGAATATTTCGAATCATCAACAGATTTTAGATGTGGAATGTATTTGTCATCTTTTATGATTAGAAATTTTTCATTTGCATTATAAATTACGCTATCATTACCTTCTTTTATTTCACCTTTTTTGTTTATTTCGTATCCTTTTGGAAGTTTGTTTTCAAGTTCTTTTTTTTCTTTGTTTGATAAAAATCTCATAATATAGTTCTGTTTGCTAAAATTTATAAACGTTTATATTATATATTTTGTATGGCTGAAATTTTTGCGATAGGTTTTTTAGAGAATTTAAAGGTTTTATTTGTTGGTATTTTGATGTATGTAATTATTTATGCACTTTTGACAAAGTTAGAAGTACTAGGTGAGAAAAAAGAAACAATTAATGCACTAGTAGCACTTTTAGCAGCAATTATTGTATCTTTTAGTGGAGTTGTAACTTACGCAATTAGTTATGCAATAAATTGGTTTGTGATTATATTTTTTATAGTATTTTTACTTATGATTATTTTTATGTTTTTAGGAGTTGATGCAGGAAAGATCACTGCTCAAGTTATTAAGAAAGAGAATGCTAAAATAATTTTAATAGCATTTGCACTTTTATTCTTAGTTATTGTTGTTAAAAGTTTTTTTGCTTTGAACAATTCTTTTGATATTAATAATCCTCAAAATGATTCTTATATTATTGATACTAGTTACAATACTGGGGTTGACGATATTACTAATACTGAAATTGATACTGGTGTATTTTCAAATATAGATAGTGATGTGGTCTCTGCAGTTATGTTTTTGTTGGTGATAGGAGTATTTGTAATACTTATGGGTAGGTAAGAATTATTTTATTTTTTATTTTTTACTTTTTCTTCTATTTCTTTTACTTCTATTTTGTCAACTTCTTCCTTGAAATATTCAAGAGCCTTGAGGTAAGATAGTTTTTTAAAGTAGATTACTTCTAGAGGGGGTTGCATGTATTCAACCCATTTGAATGATTTAAATTCAGGTTTTTCTTGATTGTCAAATCTAATTTCAGAGTCTTTACCATAGAAATATAGTAAAAAGAAGTTTTGTTCATTCCCATTCATACCATATTTCTCTTTTAGGTAGTGTGGAAAGATGTATTTAATTGGTTCATCCATTTGGCTTAGAACCTCTAATTTGTCAGTGCCAATTTCTTCTTTTAACTCTCTTAATACTGCTTCTTCTCTACTTTCTCCCTTCTCTAGCCCTCCTTGCGGAAATTGCCATGCTCCATCAATCCATATGTGTTCGCACATCAGAACCTTTTTGTCTTTGTTAATAATAATTGCTGTAACGTTATCTCTATATTTTTCTGCCATTTTTTCAAAAAAATAGTCTATGTCTATTTAAACCTATTAATTATGGTTTGGAGTTGTTTATAAGAGTTATGTTATTTTATTGTTTACTTTTTACGATTTATAAACTTAATAGATTATATTTTATAATTTTTAAGCCATCTTTATGTAGTCTTTACAAAAGCAATGAATTGTTAATTCCTATGCCGTTGTAAACCTTTGGGGTTTACAAAGCTTTATAAATAAGTTTTTTAGTATTTTTCTTATGATTAAAAGGTTTGTTTTAGCAGTTGTAACTTTATTAATGATGAGTTCAATTTTTGCAGCTCCATTAAATTTAGATTTAGGCAATGATGATTCGTTGAATGATGAGATTTTAGTTGAAAAAGATATTCTTACTTACTTGTTTTTATATATTGATGAAGAAGCTCCTTCAAATAAAATTTCTTATGAAATTAATTATTTAAGTGGTCTTAGTAGTTTGTTTGAGCTAAATCTTAAGTTTAATAGTTCGGATGAAGACTTAGAAGATTTTGAGGGTGTGATTTGTTCTTATGATTTGTCATTTAATGAAGGAGATGAGCGATATGAGAAAATTACTTGTGAAGTTTCAAAGCTCGGGGATGGAGAGTATGAATTTAGTGCAGTTCTAAAAGATGAGTTAGGTGAGGTTGTTAATTTTTTCTCAAATACTGAATTTTTATATTCAGGTATTTCTGCAAATCAAGAATTTATTGATTTAGGAGATAAAACTCAAGTGATTTTACATATTGATGGTTCAATGGAAGGTCTTAAAATTGGAAGTAGAATTCCTAAAGAAGTTATTGAAAATTTAAACTCAGAGAATCAAGATGATTTAATTTTTAGTGATTTGGAGTATGAGATTTTAGATGAGGACCCTCTTATTGCTTGGAGTGTTGAAGAAATTCCCTCAGATATTAATTATACGATTAATAAAAAAGTTAGTTTGGCAGATAGAGAGAAGTTTAAAATTGAAGTTGCAGATAATGCAAGTTTCAAATTTATTAATTATCTTGCAATTTTATTAGTTGGAGTAATTTTATTTTTCATATTTAGACCTATGTTTAAAAAATGAGTAAAAAATCTCAAATTTCAATTTTTATTTTGATTGCTGTATTTATTTTGTTTTTGTTAATTTTTCTAATTTTTTCTAATTTTAGTGATAAGAATAATCAAATTGATAAAGATAAAGTTAAAATTAATTCAGTTGGTGATGATAGGATAAATTTTGTTAAAGAGAGAGTTGATCATTGTATTGATAGAAGTTTAAAGAGGGCAACAATTACTTCTGGATTGAGGGGTGGATTTATTTATAATGAGGGTGAATATTATTTTGGAGGAGTTATTCCTCATGATACTTATACAAAAAAACTATTTTCTAATCTTGATTTGAATTGGAATAATTTACAGTCAAGAGTTTTAGTACATTCACAAGTTGAGATATATTCTCCACCAATTGATGATTCTACTAATTCAATTTATTCTCATACTATTAAAGAAGATTTTGAAAGATTTATTACATATGAATTTTTGAAGTGTTTAAATTTTGAAGATGTAGAAGAATTATATGATTTTGAATATAATGATTTTACTGGAAATGTTTTATGGTTTGATTTAGTTGAGGGTATTATTTTTATTGAGAATTTTGATGCAGAGATTGGAGATGAATTAGAGCTTGATTATTTTGAGGGTTTTATTTCTGGTGAAGTTGTTTCAGAAACTGAGTTTTATTTTATTGCACATTTTGATGATATTTCAGTTTTGAATAATGTTGATCCACAATCCCTTAGTAATATGAGTGTTATTAATTTGAATAATAAATTCGAAGTTAATGTAACTTTTAATATTGAAGATATTAGTGCAGAAGTTTTTTATCCTATTGGCGTTTCTAATAAGGATTTTTCTACATCTTATGAAAATTCTAAGGTTACTTTAAATGTTAGATATGGTGCAATTATAAATGAATTTTCTAAGAAAATTCTCAATTATAAGTATGACTTGAATAAGAGTATTAATTATTTGAATGGTGAAAATATTGTTGAAGTTTTATCTTCAAGTGATTATTTTAGGAATTTATTTGCAAATGTGGGAGTTGAAAATTCAGGTTTTGAGTTTAGAAGTAGATATATTTTAGATGAAGAAGAACATAAACAGTATGTTTATTCTATAATTGATTATAATAGTATGATTTTAGGTAGGCCTTTTGTTTTTAATTTTGCTTATGAAAATGTTGCACCATATATTGAATTTACAAATTTGGATTTAGGTTTTGATGTTGATTATTCAGAGGATGCTATAGTCATGATAGCCTCAGCTAATGTTCCTATAACTTATAATTTATGGGATGAGAGTTATGATGAACAGATTGTAGATAATTGGAAGTTTTATTTTGTTGAACAGCATATTCATAGGAGTGATGCAGATTTTGATTTGACGCCTGAAGGGATGCTTACTTTTTTACCAAAAAGAGAGAAATTGTATACTTATGAAATACAGATTACTGATGGGGATGCAATTAGAACTTACAATTTAGTATTCATTACAGGTTTTCCAGATAATACTAATAATCAAGAATTTGTTGAGTGTATAGATTTTAATAATTTTGGACATTCGCTCTTTCCAATAGAGGGTCCATTTGATAATGTTTTTATTGATTTAAGTACTGATTATAATAGTGTTTTTGGTTATCAACTTTATGTTGATCCTTCTTTAGGTATTGACATTCAACCTTCAATTTTAACACTTAAGAGGTTTTGTAGTGTTCCTATTAGTAATTTTCCTGTAAGAATTGAAATTTTTGAAGGAGTAAATTTGATTGATACTTATACTCAAACTTTTGAGAGTGCAGGTGATTTAGATTTTGAGATTCCAATATCGGATAAGGTTCAAAGAGTTGAGATTACAGTTGAAAATTCAGCAGAGTCTTCTATGATTGAGCCTTTTGTTATTGAAATTTATCCTGCTCAATGTTTGGGTCCACATCCATTAGAGATTGATGGTATTAATGGTGATCTTAGTTGTTGTAATGTTTTGGATGTTTTGGATTCGATTAATGATGGCAATCCTGTACCTTATTTAGATAATGTTTTAGATGGCGAAGTTGTTTTGGATGATGAGTTGTATTTAAAATTTGATTATAGTTCTGATGATTTTGATTATTCAAATGAGATTTTATGGAATGTTTTTGGTAGTGACATTTCTTCTTTGTATATAACTCAAATTGTTGCTCAATGTTCAGGTGTTTATCCAGTATTTTATAAAAATTTGAATCCTTTTGTTGGTAACGATTTGCAAAAAAATCTAGATGCAGTAGAGGTTAATATTAATGGAAATTATATTTTAGGAGAACCTAATGTTGATGTACTAAGAGCAACTTATGTTGAACAACAAGACGATATTTGTGAATTTGGATATATTGATAATATTTCAGGAATTAAGTTTTTTATTGAAGGTGATTTGGCTTTTAATACTGGATTTGTGAATATGAATTCAGATAGTGGAGATGTAGGAATTTTTCCTATTCCAGATGGAACTGAATTTAGTGACATTTATGTTTTATGTGATGATACAACTCTTGTTGGGAACCAAATTTCAGGTTGGAGTACAGGAGATTTTGGATTTGGGCGTGGAAAAATTTATGTTAGTAAGAGTTATTGTAGTCAGGATGTTGTCGGTTCGAGTTCTTGTTTGCCTAAATTGCAAACAGTTAGTCCTACTATTTATGGTAGCGATTTGAGCGCTCAATGTAGTGATTTATTTTATGATTATAGTTTGGGAGTATTTGATACTCAAGATAATGATGATATGTGCGGTGTAGGAGAAACTTGTATTTCTGGAATTTGTGTTGTTTCTTAATTAATTTTATAGTAATTTTTTACTTTTTGAAAACGACACATATTTATAAAATATTTTAGTTAGATTTTTATATGTTTTTTAATAATAAAGGTATGCAGTCCCATATTGCTATAGTTTTTATTGTAAGTTTGATTATGGCTATATTGATTGTTAGTGTACTTAGTCCTTTTTTTAAGGTTGATCATAAAAATTGTCTTGACTACGATTTTGAGATTGAAAAAAAATGTCTTGATGGAGATAATATTAAATTTATAGTAAAAAATAAAGTGGAAAAAATGATATATTTTAATGTTTCAGGTGAAAAAGTTTTTGAGCTTAATCCTATGGAGACTAAGGATTTCAAGTATACTTCTAGTGAGGGTACTGTTGATATAGTCCTTTTTTTTTATGGTTCTATTGATAAGAAAGTTTATGAGTGTTCTAGTTTGAAAGAGACTATTAATCCTGGGAGGATTTTAAAATGTTAAAAAAAAATAAAGCTCAAATTAGTATTTTTATTATTATTGGAGTTATTTTAATTATTGTTTTAAGTTTTTTATTTTTTAGTGGAAAGTATGAACTTTTTATTCCTCATGATACTAAGATTAAGAATCAAGTTTCAGAGATTGTTGAAGATTGTGTTTATGATGCAACTTCTAGGGGAGTTTTTTTGTTAGGGTTTCAAGGAGGATATATTGAGATTCCATTAGATGTTGCAGCAAATCCTTCAAAGCATGCGGATTTTGGTTCAATTATTCCTAATTGGGATTCTGAGCGTGGAGATATTCCTACAATTTTGTCTATGCAAAGAGAGCTTGAGAATTTTGTTAAAGAAGAAGCTTATTCTTGCGTGTATAATAATTTGAATAATATGACTAATTTTGATATAAGTATTGATGAAAAGGATACCTTTGAAGTTGAGAGTAGAATTAACGATCATAATGTTGTTGTTGAGTCTTATTTTAATGTTAAATTTAATGAGAAAAATTCAGAAGAGATTTTAACTGTTTCAGATTATTATGTGAAACTTGATAATACTAGACTTGGTAGTTTGTATAAACTTGCAGTTGAGGTTTATAATCATGAGGGTTCAACTTATGTTTTCGAGGATTTAATTATTGATCAAATTCGTTCGGCAGATAATTATGGGGATCCTGAGTCTATGCCAACTGAAGGTATGAGTTTTTCTTGTTCCAATAAAATTTGGACTAAAGAGCAACTTAAGAAAAATTTAGCTAATTTGAATAATAATAATTTTAGATATTTGTATTTTGATGGAACTTATTCTAAAGAGAGTTTGTATCAGTCTTCTTTTAATGAAGATTATGGAACTTTAGGTCTTAGAGATTATTTCGATAAAAATTATGTTGTTGATATGGGAAATATTAATTCAGATTTTGCTAATTATAATGTTGAGGTTTTTATGCCTTCAACAGAGATTACAAATAGTGAAGGTTATTTTCAGAGTTATCCTTATAGGGAATTTGAAGTTAGTCCAAGTTCAGGACAGATTGTAAGGTCTATGGAAATGGAAGTAGATTTAGGAGCTAAAATACCAATTCCATGTATTCAAGTTTATCATCATTTATATGATTTAGATTATGATTTAATTGTGAAGCTTACAGATTATTCAGAAGATGGAAATTATGATATTTTTCAATTTCCACTTAGAATTATTGTTGAGAATAATGAACCTAAAAAAGTTAGTTTTACTAGTATAGTTCAAGAACCTAGAACTTTTAATTTAGATGCTTATTGTAATGATGAATCTTATGAATATCCACTTAAAGTTATTGCTCTTGATAATTATGGGAATTATTTGGATAGAGTTAATGTTTCGTATAAATGTATTAATTTGAAATGTGATATGGGGGAGACTAAGATTCCTTCAAATGTTTTAGGTTATCCTAAACCTGAGCTTGTTACTGACTACCCATTTTGTATTGGTGGGAAAGTTATTGGAGAGAAAGAAGGATATTTTACAGCAGAACAAAGAGTTAATACTGATTCTTCTCTTTTGAAAAGGGAGGTTTTTTTTGGTGAGAATTTTGTAGAGTTAGAAATGATTCCAATTATTTCTTATGATGTTGATGTTGAAACATTTTTAGTTAAATATGCAGACGGTCAAGGTGATAGGATTATGGATGAGAGTGAAGGTTCAGTAATTATCACTGTTGAGAATAAGGAACTTAAATTTGATAGTACTGCAATGTGGCCTAATGGAGGAGATTTTTTGAATAAGATTGAATTCTTAGACGATCCTGAGGTTGTATATAATGTATCTATTGTTTTTATGGATGCAGAATCTCAATTGAGAGGTCTTTTAGAGTTAGAAGATTTTTCACCTGAACTTTCTAGTAATAGAATCCAGTTTGTAATTCCTGGAAGTAGAACTCCTATTGAGGAAAATGGTTATTTAGAATTTTATGAGTATGTTCAATCAGTTAGCACAGATTTTGATTATGAAACTAGGTTTTACTAGTCTTGAATAATTTTTTGGCATCGTATGAATGTTTCATTCATAGACGTTGTAAACCTTAGGGGTTTACAAAGTTTTAAATAAAAAACTAAACAAATTTTTTCTATGACTGAAGTTATGAAAAAAAATTTATTTAATTATGGCAGCATTATTTTTGGTGTTGGTTTGCTTATCATTTTGATTAGTAGTTTTTTTGTTGGTTATGATCAAAAAGAAAATATGCAAATTATTGTAGGAACTTTGATTATTTTAGGTTCAATAGTTGGAGTGCTAAATATTGCTAAAAATCAAACTAGAGATTTTTTAGTTTCTTCTTTAGTAATTATTTTTGTTTTATCGCCTATTATTACTATACAAACTGGGAATGGTGTTTTTAATATTTCTATAATGCAATATATTGTACAAATATTCTATAATGATAAATCTTTATATGATTTTTTTTTGACTTTTATATTATATTTTATGGCATTTATTATACCTCCTGTTGTAATTGTTTCATTAAAGAATTTATTTTTTATTGCAAAAAATTAATATTTACTTATCTATTACTCATAAGGTTTATAAAATTATTTTATCTTTAAATTTTATGTTAATTAAAAGATTGCTTATTTTATTATTATTTTTAGTATCTTTTAATATATTTTTTGCAGATATTAATGATGGGCTTGTTGCTTACTATCCATTAGATAATATTTCTAAATTTAATTCTACAGTTAATGGAGTACAAACTTTACTTGAAGGTTCTTATGGAGTTGAGAAGACTTTGTTAATTTAACTAGAGGAGAACAATCTTTTCTTTATACTCAAACAAATTTAACTCCTTAGTCAGAATTGGACTTTTTTCTATGTGGATTAAGTCTGATGATTTAGATAATAATTGTTGTCAGTGTTTGTGGAGACAAGATGGAGGAGATTCATCTAATCAACATAGTCCGCTTACTAGTAGTGATTATGTAACTTTGTATGGTGTTGATGGAGGTAGTTTGAATACTATTTAATATGGATGATTATGGAGATTATTGTAGTTATAATTTAAGCTTAGTTGATAATGGTATTACTATTTATAATTATTATGTTCAGTATGAAGTTGATTTAGCAAATTATAATTTAGATAATAGAACTTTCACATATTATCCTAGAATTATTTCTGGAAATAGTGTTTTTCCAAGTATTAGTATTTTTGGTTTGGTTAGTTCTTTATTTGTTATACTTTTGTTTATGTAAGATTTATCTTTTACCTTTTCTGTTACTGTATGTGCTTCCTTTTTTTTTTGGTCTAGCTTTGTGGTGAGTTGCTTTATCTTTATTTCCACCATCTGTTTTTACTAGGTTGCTATGAAATTCATGCATGTCAATTTTTAGAGGATATTTATTTTGTTTTTCAATTTCTTTGAATTTTTTTCTTTCATGTAAAGAACATAATGAGAATGCTGCACCTTGTTTTCCCATCCTTCCAATTCTTCCAATTCTGTGTACATAAGTTTCAAAGTCTTTAGGAATTTCAAAATTGATTACATGAGTCATGTCTTGAAGGTCTAGTCCTCTGGATGCTAAGTCTGTTGCAACTACAATTTTAGTTTCTTTGAATTTGATGTGTCTAATTACTTTTTCTCTGTGTACATTTGATTTTCCTGAGTGGAGCGCTTCTGCTTTGATGTTGTTTTTAGTAAGCGACCTGATTAGGTCATCTACTACTGACCTAGAATTTGCGAATAGAATTACATATTTTACTTCTTTTCTGTTAAGTAAGTTTAATAGAGATTTTATTTTGTTTTCTTTTAACATGAATTGGACATTTTGCTGAATTAATTTTATGTCAATTTCTTCAGCTTCAATTTCTGCTTTAACAGGATTGTTTAAAAGTTCGTTTGCTATTAGTTTGATTTCTTTATTCATAGTTGCTGAGAAGAATAGATTTTGTCTTTTTCTTGAGATTTTTTTCATGATATTTTTCAGGTCAGCTTGAAGTCCCATCTCTATTAGATTGTCAGCTTCATCAAGAACGAAAAATTCGATATCATCTAAGAATACATTTTTTTCTTTTAGTAGGTTTAATAACCTACCTGGTGTTGCAACTAAAATGTCTTGTTTCTCTTGCAGTGCTTCAATTTGAGGTTCATGTGCAACTCCTCCATAAGTTACTATGGATTTGATTTTTGTGTATTTTGAATAGAAATTTAGGTTCTCTTTGATTTGCGCACATAGTTCTCTAGTTGGCGCTAAAATTAATGCTCTAGGGTATTTACTCCTAGATTCCTTTTTCTGTTCTAGAAATGAGTTTAAAATAGGTAGGGCGAACGCTGCAGTCTTACCTGTTCCTGTATGCGCAATGCCTAGTAAGTCTTTTCCTTCTAGAATTGAAGGAATTGTTTTTTCTTGAATTGTTGTAGGCTTAATATATTCTAAATCGTCTAGTGCTTTAATTAGTTCTTCTCTTAAGTTAAAATCAGTGAATTTCATGTTTATCTATATAAGAATAAGATTAATTGATTTATAAAAGGAATTGTTGTAGTGAAATTTTAGGTTTGGATTATGTAATTTTAGAAAAATAAATGTCCCGTCGCAGAAACTAGAAATCAAAGATTTCTGGTCAATTTTAACTTCGTTAAAATAGTTTGAACTTTTACAAATCTTTAAGAATAAATGTCCCGTCGCAGATTTGAACTGCGGACCACTCGATTATCAGTCGAGCATTCTAACCGGGCTGAACTAACGGGACAAAAGGAAAGGTCATTTCTCCGAAGAGAACATACCTTAAGCGCCTTATGCAGGGCTCGAACCTGCGACTTCACGATTAACAGTCGTGCGCTCTACCTACTGAGCTAATAAGGCATAAAAATAGAACTTAACTTTGCTTTATAAAGTTTTTTGTGCATCGATTAAAAATTACCTTTATGGCTTTTATATTGTGATTTTAAATGTTGTTTAATAATTTTAATTTTAATTATTATTAAATTTAAGATTATATACATTTTAGCTAATTTTATAAAGTAGTTTGTGTAATAGTTTTTTATGATAAAAATTGTCGATAGAATTGTTTTGATAGGAACTTCGCATGTGGCAGAGAATTCTATTAAAGAGATAGAAGATACAATTACTAAATATGCTCCTGAAGTTGTAGCTTTGGAGCTTGATACCCCTAGGTTTAGAGCTTTGATGAGTGAAGGAGATGATAAGAAAAAGGCTAAGAAGAGCTATAGCGCTATTTCTGAGTTAGGTGCTTTTGGTTATGTTTTTGCAAGAGTTGCTGGTTATGTTCAAAAAAAAGTTGGAACAAAGCTTGGAGTTGATCCTGGTGTTGATATGAAGGGAGCTTATATTTTTGCAAGAGATAATAAAATTCCTGTTGCTTTAATAGATATTAATATTAAAGTTACTCTGAAAAAAATGTCTAAACTTTCTTTTTTCAAAAAATTATCTTTATTTGGAAGTATTATGAGACCTGCAAAAAAAGAAGAGAAGGATTTACTTGATTTTGATTTGAAAAGTGTTCCTGATGAAGATGTAGTTATTAAAATGATTGAAGTTTTAGAGAAGAGAACTCCGGATCTATACAAAATTTTAATTGATGATAGAAATAAATATATGGCTAAAAAATTAATGACACTAAAAGATAAACATGAAGGAATAATTATTGCTGTTATGGGAGCGGGTCATGTTGAAGGAATTTCGAAGATTTTAAATGAGAATCTTTTCAAAAATTCTAGTTCTCAAATTAGTTATTCTTATGTTGTTGATTCCGATAATATTTAATAATATATAGTGTATTTTTTTAACACATATTGACAATATTTATATACTTCTTTGATGTAATTTAACTTTGTGGTTTTAATAAAGTCTAATCTTGATGTATTTGATGATGTCATAGAGGTTTTTATTAAAGGGTTATTTTATTAACCAAGCTAACATTTGGAATTTTGTTGGCTTGATTTTTTCTAGTTAACAGAGTTCTATTTGCCAAAGATGTGAAAAATTTAAAAAATGGAAAATAGAAAAAGTTATATGGGTGCAGGAGTGCCGAAAAGTTATAGACATATTGGAAAAGATGATACTAAAGTAGATGATAAATATTCTGATTTACCAGATGATTGGGGTTGTGATGTTAATCCTAATATTTGCATTGCTAAACAAAATTTTCCTGTAGGTTATATTAGTTTAAGAAAGGATGTTTTAAGTTTGGTTAATTCATTGGGTAAATTTGATTATAGGGATCTGGAAATGAACTGTAAAGAAATTAAACTTCATCATTCAACTTTAGTTGGTAGTGATCCTGCTTTATTGAATGTTCAAATGAGAAATTTAAAAAAAACAATTGATAGTTACATACCTATTAGAGGTATTGAAAATAGAAAAACTTTGACAAAAGGAAGAATGCTTTTAGAATCACATTTGAAAGATTTCCCTACTCTTGAATAAAAATAATAATTCTTATAAATCTTTAGTTTTTATTTAGTTATATGGTCGAGTATGTTAGTATTGATGATGTTGAAAAAAAGGTTTCTGTAAAAGATAATATTAAATCTTCTATGAATATAAGTTATATCTTACCTTTGATTTCTATTAATGTTTTATTGTTTGTTTTAGGTGAGATTTATCCTTTTATTTTTGAGAATTTAGTTTTGGTTCCAGCGCTTATTTTTTCAAAGCCATGGACACTTTTAACTACTGTTTTCATGCATGCAAGTATTTCTCATCTTTTGTATAATATGATTGCTCTTTTCTTTTTTGGAGCTTTTCTTGAAAGGAGGATTGGTCCTAAAAAATTTATTTCAATGTATTTGATTATTGGTGTTTTAGTATCTTTTATTGCAATTTTTTTTTATGCTCCAAATTCAATACTTTTAGGAGCATCTGGAGCGATAATGGGTGTTATTGGAGCATTGATTGTTCTTAATCCGCAAGCTAAAGTATTACTTTATTTTATAATTCCTATGAAATTATGGGTTTTAGGTATTTTATGGTTTGCTCTTGATTTTTTTGGATTATTTTATGATACTGGAGTTGCAAATTTTGCACATATGATTGGAATGTTTTTTGGTTTGGCTTATGGTCTTTATTTGCATAAAAAAAGGAACAAATATTTTAAAAAATTTAAGATGAAAAAAGAAGTTAAAGCTGATGATACTAAAGATTATATTAAACAAGTTAAATGATTTTTAGATATTCTTAGAAATATTTATAAAGCTTAAAGACAATAATTTTTCATGTATAATAAAAATATAGGAAGAACTGAGATGTTTTTAAGGGTAGTGATTGCTTTAATATTATTTATTGTTGGTTACTATTATGCAACACCGTATTATGCTTTTGTTGCATATTTGTTTGGTATAATTTTTTTGATTACTGGATTTATTGGGTTTTGTCCGTTTTTTAGTTTTCTTGGATATTCTTCTAAAGGTAAAGGTATTGATAAAATTACTAAAAGGGATATTGAAAGGGCAGTTAGAGAGAATGCAGTAAATTTTGAAGCTAAAGCTGCTACAAAGAAGAAAGCTCCTGCTAAAAAAACAGTTGCTGAGAAAAAACCTACTAAGGTAGTTGCAAAAAAAGCTCCAGCTAAAAAGGCTGCAGTGAAGAAGGCTCCAGCAAAGAAGGCGCCAGTTAAGAAAGCCGCAGTGAAAAAGGCTCCAGCTAAGAAAGCTTCTCCTAAGAAAACAACTTCTAAGAAGAAGTAAGATTAAATTATTTTTTTATTTTATACATAATTTCCAAAAAAACCAAATAGTAGATTTGATATTATTTTCCAAATATTTATAGAAATAATAAAAAATATGAAGGATGAGAAAATAAATAATAAAAGATTTAATAGATATAATCCAGTTTTATTAATTGTTTTTTTTGATAAGATATAAAATATATTTTTTGTGAAAAATAAAGATATAATTGTAGAGTATATTACAAATAAACTATTAAAAATTATAATCATGAATCGGTTTGTTTCAGGTGAAACTATGCTTATCTGTGATTTTAATAAGTAAAAATTATCTAAATATAATAAACCAAAATGTATTAATGATAAGTAAATAGGAATTATAACAAAATTAAAAATTAGAGAACTAATAAAAAAATCTTTTGGTAAAATATATTTTTTCTTCCAAAATGATTTAAATAAAAATATGAATGTAATTATTATTGATAATAAGTAAAATATTCTTAATATTGGGATATTGCTTTTTAAAAAAATTAAAATTACTAAAATTAAAGTAATTATTAAGGTTGGAACTAAAAAAAGTTTAAATGATAAAAATTCAGATGTTTTTTTTTCAGAATTAATCTCGGAAATTATAATATTAATGTCATTTTCAATATAACCTTGTTCAAGACAGCTTTTTTTTAATTGATCAATTGTATGTCCTTTTGATAAACTTTCTTTAAAATATTTAAATAGAGTTTGGTCAACTTTCATATTTATTTATTCATAGATTAATATATAAATTTTATTATTAATTATATTTAAATATTTTTGGCTCACATGAAATTAAAAATTTCATGCGTAATAATATTCGCCGATTTTTTTTTGTTCTTGATCTTTAACTGAGCCAGATTTATTTACTCTTGGTCTTTTATTTGCGTCATCTCTTCTAAATGTTAGGTTTAAATCTTTCAGGAATAGATTCATTCCATCTCTCATTGATAGAGGAGTTAGTGCATTACCTTGAATACTTGGGTCTCCTTGGAATACAATTAGTTTGTCTGAAAGGTAATCCATGAATACTAAATCATGATCAATAATGAATGCACTTTTTGTTTTTAAAGATATGAAATTTTTAATCATTTTAGCAATTTTTAGTCTATCTTCTATGTCTAAAAATGCTGTAGGTTCATCTAATAAGTAAAGGTTTGCATCTTCAATAAGACATCTTGCAATTGCATACCTTTGAAGTTCTCCTCCAGATAATGAAGATATTTTTTTTTCAATTAGTGGTTCAATACTTAAAGGTTCTAGAACATATACTTGGTAGAATGTATCTGTGTAGTTTGGAAATTGACATAGTTCTTCTGAAACTAGATTGTTATTTAATGGGATTAGTTGAGGTTTGTATGATATAACTATTTCATCACCAAGACCATTATCAACAAGATTTTTAACAAATGTTGATTTTCCTAGAGCATTTCTTCCAATGATTCCCATAACTTCTCCTTTTTTTATATCTCCACTTTCAACATTTAATTTAAAAGTTCCTACTTCAACTTTATTTTTTTCCCAAGCTGCAAGTAAGTCAATTCTTTTAGATTCAGTTACAGATTCTTTTTCAAATGTTATTGGTTTGTCTCTGAATCTTACATTTTCTTCTTTTGAGAATCCTTCAAGATATGAATTTATACCTGCTTTTGCAGATTTGATTCCTGTAAGTGTTCCATATGCGCTAGGTTGTCCATACATGATATGGATGTAATCTACTAGATAATCTAAAACTACTAAGTCGTGTTCTACTAGAAGTGCAGTTTTTCCTTCAACAGATTCCTTGATTAATCTTGAAGAGTTTAATCTTTCGTATATGTCTAAATAATTTGTAATTTCATCAAATACGAAAAAATTTGCTCCTTCTTTTAGAAGTGCAGCTTCAATTGCTACTCTTTGAAGTTCTCCGCCAGATAGAACGGATATGTCTCTGTCAAGAATTTTTATAATATTTAATCTTGTAGCAATTTCTTCAATTAATTTTTCATTTTTTGTTATTTTTTTAAAGAGAGTTCTAACTTCTCCTTTGAACATTTGAGGAATACTAATTATTTGTTGTGGTTTGTATGCTACTTTTATTTCTTTTTTTTCTAATTTTTCAAAATAATTTTGTAAGACAGTTCCTTTAAATATAGTTTTTAATTTTTTAAAATAATCTTCATCATTTTCGATGAGATTTTCTATATCTCCAAAGTTTGCTTTTATTGTATTTGCAAGAGTATTGATTACTGTTGATTTTCCTATACCATTTCTTCCTATGATTCCTGTAATTGAATCTTCTTGAATAATAGGTAGGTCAAAGATTCTAAATCCATTTTTACCATATTGATTAATTGGTGGTTTGTCTAGAGCAGATGGAAGATTAATGATTGTTAGGGCATGAAATGGACAAATTTTTGGACAAATTCCACATCCCGTACAAAGTATTTCGTCAATTGCTGCTTTTCCTGTTGGACCTTCATAAATACAATTAGAGTCAGTCATATTCACAGGACATTTTTTTTCACAGAGCCAACCACAAAGGTCTGGTTTACATTTTTCCTTTTCTACAATTGCAAGTCTTACCATTTTAATCTAATTTAAAAGAAAGTTGTGATTTTTATAAAGTTTTTTGAATTTTTACACAGTCACTCACTTTGGTTCGTTCGGTGCTCATTTAAAATTCTTCGAATTGTTATCTGAGTTTAAAAAGAATTTGAAAAATATTTATTCGATTTGAACTTTTTTAGTTCTAGTTCCTGAGCTTGAGGAAAGGTTAGTCTTTTTACATACAGTACATGCGTATCTTAAATCAGTTTTTTTGGAGTGTTTCTTATTGAATCTCTTCCAACCACCTTGTGCACCTTTAGATAATTTATTATCATTACCCATTCCACCAACTAAACCTCTTAGAAGCATTCTAGTTTTGGAGAATCTAGTTAGAGGATGTGTTTTGTTTTTTCCTCTATTTTTTTCGTTTTTTACCTTTTGTGTAGTATGGATTTTACACTTTGGACAATATCTTTTAATTTCTTTTGGTATTTTCATAGTAAAAAAAATGATATTTGGTTTATAAATGTTACCACAAGAATATAGTTTTTCAGATAATTTATCTATTGATAAACTTTGTTTGAAAATTTAAGTGGGACAAAAGGAATTAATTGCTTAATTCCTGGCGCCCCTTTTTTCGTAAACGAAAAATGGGGATTCCGGGAGTTGAACCCGGGACCTCAGGCTTTCTTAGTACAGATGTTTTGTATAAAGCGCCGTCAATTTGGATAGCACAACTAACTCGTTGTACCTATAAGACCTGCGCTCTAACCAGGCTGAGCTAAAACCCCATGATTTTAGAGATAATAACATCTGACTGTTTTTTTGTTGTAAAATTTTAAAATGCAATGGCCGGGATTTGAACCCGGATAACCAGCTTGGCAAGCTGGCGTCATAGCCATTAGACCACCACTGCATCTATTTATAGATTAATTGATTCTCTTTATAAAAGTTTTGTTTAGATTGAAATAGTAAATTTTTAAGTGTTGATTTTTGTATTTAGAATTAGGTCATTTCCCTAAAAAAGGGAATATACCTTGATGAGCCATACCGGAATTGAACCGGTGATCTTCGCCTTGTAAGGGCAACGTCATAGCCGCTAGACCAATGGCTCGTTAATTAGTATGTAAAATGAATTCTATTTGGTTTATAAAGTTTTTTATTTGATTTAAATATTTAGTAATTAATTTTTATATGTAAGATAAAGTATACAGCATAAATAATATCCATTTCATTACTATTTATAAGAGGAAAAGCTATAAATATTTGAGTATTACTTTAATTATGATTGGGGATTTCATTAATAATATTTACAAACCTAAAATGGTTAATTTGACTTATTTAAATGAAAAAAAGGAAAAATTAGATAGTTTGATATCTGAAAAGGGGGTGAAACCTCATTATTTACATCATGAAAAATTAACTGAAGAATATAGAGATTTAAACAAAGGTATACGAAATTATAATTCTAATTTGTATTTATCTCTTTTAGGAGTTAATTCGTTAGTTTCAGTAAGTTCAGGAATTTTTTCTGCAAAATTTTATTTAAATCAAGCTATGCAAAATTTTTTTATTAATCAAAGTGAGTATTTACCTAAACAGAGTAGTTCGATTGTGTCTGAATCGGAAGGATTATACTCAGTTCTAGCAGGTTCTTTGGTTTCGGGAGCTACTTTTTTAGCCGGATTGGGAGCTTGTTATTTGATTGGAAGTTTTTTTGCCAGTAAAAATAAGAAGAAAGTAATATCTTCATTAGATGATAAAATTTTAGATATTGTTAATGTTTCAATTTCAAAAGAAATAAAAAATTAATTTTTATGGTAATTTTTTAAATGTGTTTTTCCTTGGTTCAAATATTATTCCATCTTGTTTTAGTTTATCGAGCATTTTTTGAACTTCAGGTTTTGTAATATTTACTTTTGTTGCTTCTTCTAGGATATCTTCAAGCATGATTTCAGGTTTTTCTGTTTCTAATTTTTCAATTATTTGAATTATTATCTTGTGAATATTTCTTGTTGATGCAGTTACTCCTGAAGTAATTTTGTCAATATCTAGTTGTCCTGTTCTTGGGTCGATTCCAATTTTTTCTAAACAATACATTAGTAAATCGATTGCAAGTTGAGCATGTTCTCCTCTAACTTTTTTGTCTAGTTTGATTTTTGCGTAAGCTTCAGCTAGTCTTACGATTGCTTCTAGTTGCCTTGCTGTAATTGGTACAGATTTTACACCATTATCATCTTCTCCTGTAGCGTTTCTTATTGCAACATAATAATTTCTGATTTTATCAATTGCTTCTTGTGTTAAGACTGGTTTGATTTTTTTTGTGAATGCTACATATTTTTTCAGGAAGTCAGTAGAGATATCTGGAATAGTTTTTGATGTGTCTCTATGACTATTAAGAATATGGTCTGCAATTAAGTCATCTCTTTTTTTATCAGGAATATCTCTTATGATAAATATTAAATCAAATCTTGAAACTAAAGCAGGTGGGAAGTCAATTTGTTTCATGATGTCTCCATATGGGTCGAATCTTCCATACTTTGGATTTGCTGCTCCAAGTACTGTAGTCTCACATCTTAGAGTTGCTCTAATGTTTGCTTTTGCGATACTAATTGTTTGTTGTTCTAGTGCTTCGTGCATTGCTGAAGTATCTTCATCACTCATTTTATCTAATTCATCAATAGCGCATAATCCACCATTTGCAAGTACCATTGCACCTGCTTCTAGAGCCCAACCTTTTGTTAGTTCATCTTTCATAACGGTTGCAGTAAGTCCTGCTGCTGATGCTGATTTTCCTGAAACAAACATTGATTTAGGTGCAATTTTTGAAGCTGCTTTTAGTAGTTGAGATTTTGCAGCACCTGGATCTCCTAGTAGAAGCATATGAATATTTCCTCTAGTTTTAACTCCATCTCCTTTTGTTCCTCCACATCCTCCAAAGACTTGAAGCAGTACTGCTTCTTTGATTCTATTATTACCATAAATGGATGGAGCAGTATTTTTTACTAAAATTTCCATAACATCATCTTTTGCAGCAAGTTCTTTGATTTCTTTTTCTTCTTCTTTTGAAATTTTAATCTCACTGTAATCGTCTTCTGTTAAATCAATATGGTTTCCTTCTACTATTAAATCGTAATTGATACTTTCAGCTCCAGTTCTTGTTGCAATAGGAATTTCTTTTACAAGTCCTATTACATATACTCTTGAACCAGGGTTTGTCTTGGAATCTTTAAATGGACTTACAAGGTCGTCTTGAAGTAGTACATTGATTCTTTTTGGTTGGTCTGATGAATTGTCTAATTGTTCTGGAATCTCTTCTAGAATTAAGTTTTGTGAATCTAAAAGTACTTTATTTACTAATTCAACACTAGATTTACATTTTGGGCAAGTTTTTAGAGTTCTTGCTTTATCTTCTAATTGAGGAATTTTTAGTTTACTTTCAGAAAAATTACAGGAAGGATTTGTACATAGGTATTCTAAATATTGTAGTCTTGGTCTTACATCAGTTTTTCTTCTAACGAGACCTTCGAGCATTACTAGTTTTCCTAAGTGCTCACTTCTGATATCTCTAATCATTAGTTGTTCAGTTATTGGAAGTGATGTGAATCTTACTTTTAGAAATTTTGTTGTATCCTCATCTTCATAGAATTGTTTTAGAGTTTCTTCTATGATTGAGATAGCTTCTTGTGGATTTGCAAGAATTTTATCCCCTAATTCGAAATCAAATTCTGAAATTTCTGAAAAACTAAGCTTAATTACATTTAAATCTTCATTGATTGCTTGTTTTATCTCCTTTTTTTTATATTCTTCAAAGAATTTGTGAAATTTTTTTACAAGAGATTTGCTATCTATGATGCTCATATAAATGTATGAATGTTGTTCAATTATAAATATTTTCTTTTTTTTGTGTTTTTTTAAAATGCTAGAAAATATAAGTTATGTTTATATACTTATTAAATTGGAAATAGGTATGAGAAATAAATTATTTTCATTTAATATTCTTATTTCATTATTTTTTATTCTAATATTTGCTACAAGTGTTAGTGCTGAATGTGGTTGTGGAAGTGGTATAGAATGTAATGGTGGTGTTGGTTGTGTTTTTGATGTTTGTCTTGGAGCATGTATGTCTGGCTCTGGAGAGCGATGTGGGGGATCTCCAATTGCTTATTGTAAATCTGGTTTGCAATGTGTTAATAAGGTATGCAAACCTCAAGGAGTTTTAGGAACTAGTTGCGTAACAAATGTTGATTGCGATTCGGGATTGTATTGCGATTTGTTTACTTGTAAGAGCAAAAAATCTGTTGGCGGAAGTTGCACAGCTGATTGGGCATGTGAATCTGGTTTGTTTTGTGTTGATTTTTCCTGTCAAGAAAGAGGAGATTCAACAGAGAAATGTGTTGGGATTGGGCAAGGAAGTTGTGAGTCAGGATTAGTTTGTGATGTTTATGGTGAGTGTCGTCATGATGCTCCATTAATCGGCGAGTTGTGTGATAAATCAAATCCTGTGGTTCCAACATGTTCTGAAGATTTATTTTGTAATGTTTTGCGTTGCGATTCAACTAGGAAAACTGGAGAGGAATGTTTTGATTCAGTAGATTGTGAAGAAGATCTTGAATGTAGAATATGTTTATCTGAAAATTGTAATTTTAATTCCCAGTGTTTTCCTAAGCCAAGTGATGAAATTATTGATAAGGATGAATGTCTTTCTATTTATAGTTCAATAGTTCATGAATCTTCAAAGGATGAAAAAGAAACTAGAACTTTTGGGACAGGAAGCGTAGCTGTAGTTGGGGTTGGAGCAACAACTGAGCTTGGAACAATATATGGAGATGATGGTAGGTATGGATGTTATTTATCTTATTGTAGTGGTGGAGAATTGAGTGCTGGAATTTCAAGTTATTCAACAGTTGGGTTGTATGATTCTTATGACGCTTTTATTTCAGGGTCGAAATCTTTAAGTGGATCAACAGGTATTGGTGAATTTGTTTCTATTTCAACTGCACAAGTTTTTGATAATGCAGGAGATACAGTTGGGACTCAAGATAGTTTTGGTTTTGGGGTAGGGTTATCTCCTCCAGTTAGTGCTGGTTATTATTCTTGTAATAGTATTATTCGAACAGTAATTGAACCATCTGGAATTATTGATAAGATAGATGAGACTCCTGAAGATAATTCTACTGTTAATTTAGGAGTGCCTTTGATGGGAGAGCCTTTGGTTGGAGATCCAGTTTTGGGAGAACCAGTTTTGGAACCTGTATCAGAGAATTTGATAGATATGTTTTTTGATTGGTTAAAAAATCTTTATAATTAATTTTTTATTTTTTATCCAACATTCTTCTCCCAAAACTATTTAAAAGAATAATCTTTGTTTTTAAGTAGATGAGTAGAGTCGAGTTTAAAGATAATTTTGCATTTGTTTATTTGAATAAAGAGATTTATTCTAAGGCGGCAATTTTAAGCTCACTTGATGTTTATAAAGATTTTAGTGATTATATATTGTTTGAGAATACAAAAGATAATATTTTAAAGATTTCAGCTAAAGGGGTTGATTTTACTTTAAAGGAAGTAGTAAATGAGTTTTCAAATTATTTGATTGGGGAAGAGTATTCAGAAATTTCAAAAAATGGATTATAATAGTTTAATTAATGGAAATATTGATGAAGGGGTTAAGGATTATTTAGAAAATCCTTTTAAGAATGTTCCTTCTTTTGAGAAAGCTGTTGAAATTTGTGAGAAATATGGGATGGATTTACATCCTAGATATTTATTTTATTGGAATGAGCTTTCTGCATCTGAACTTGTATCTTTTTTGGAGCATTTGAAAACTGATGTTAGAAATGGTTTTGGAAAACTTAAATTTACTTGTGATAAAAATAAAAGAATTTTTGAGATTTTAGGAATTGAGCACACACTTGAAGTTTCATCTATTGAGACTATAAAATCTGAGAAGGAAGCTAATTTGATTATTTTAGATGAGTTTAATAGTAAAATCTTGATGATTAATTTAGGAGTTCAAACTTTTAAAGACTGGATTTCTCAACTTGATAAGATTATTGTTTGTGCTAAGGAAAATTTGGCTAAATCTAGTATTGAGATTTTAAATATGTGTTCTTATGTTGGAATTCGTGATAAAGGTGGGACTTATATTGGAGCTAGAATGGGTAGGCCTGAGAAGGCTAAAATGAGAAAACAATTTAATGATGAGACAAAATCTCATGGACTTTTTCCAGTTGGAGATCAGGGTGGTAGGAGTAAGAATATTGTTGATGTTTTGAAAAATGTTGGTTTTATTGAAGAGGAGTTTAGAAGATATCATTGTGAGAAATGTGATAAACATATTATTTATTCAAGATGTGAGGTTTGTGGCTCAGAAGGTAAACAGTTATTTTTTGAGAAATATACTTATATGCCTCAGAGTTCAGAGAATGAGAAGACGATTTATTATGAGAAATTAAAACTTGACATTACAACTATTGATAAAAATTTGAGATTGATTTTAGGAAAAAATGTTGAGTATCCTAAAGCTGTAAAAGGTATTTCTTCAACTATTAATAAGCATCATACTGTAGAACATGTTTCGAAGGGTTTTTTGAGGGCTTTAAATAATGTTTTTGTGAATAAGGACGGAACTGTTAGGTATGATATGATTGAGATGGGTCTTACTCATTTTAGACCTTTTGAAATAGGAACTAGTATTGAAAAATTAAAAGAATTAGGTTACACTCATGATTATAATGGTGATGAGTTAAAAAAAGATGATCAACTAATTGAGATTTTTCCTCAAGATGTAGTTTTACCTGATTGCGCTGAGAGTGGAGATGAATTTGCTTCAGATTATGTTGTAAATACTGGAAAATATGTTGATGATTTGCTTGAAAAATTATATGGTTTGGATAGGTTTTATAATTTTAAAACTAAAGAAGATACTATTGGTCATTTAATTATTGGACTTGCACCTCATACTTCTGCAGGAATTGTTGGAAGAATTATTGGTTATTCAAAGACCCAAGGTTGTTTTTCTCATCCTGTTTGGCATGCTGCTCAGAGAAGAAATCTTGATGGAGATGAAAATGGTATTATGCTTTTACTTGATGGTTTGATTAATTTTTCAAGAGAGTATTTACCAGATAGAAGAGGTTCGAGGACTATGGATGTTAGTTTGGTTTTAACTTCTCATTTGTATTTGGATCAGATTGATGATGAGGTTCATGGAATGGACATTGTTCCTTATTATCCACTTGAATTTTATAGAATGAACAAGGAACATGCTTCTCCAAAGGCGATTAAGATTGAAAAAGTTGAACATAGGATAAGTATTGAAGATTATGATAAGGCTTATTTAGGATATAAGTTTACTCATGATACTTATGATATGAATAATACTATAATGTGTTCATCTTATAAGAGTGTTCCTTCAATGAATGAGAAACTTGATTTACAATTAAATTTGGGTCGTAAAATTAGAGCAGTTGATGAGAATAAGGTTGGTTCATTTGTTATTGATAAACATTTTATGAAAGATATTAAAGGAAATTTGAGAAAATTTTCTATGCAAACTTTTAGGTGTACTAAGTGTAATGAAAAGTATAGACGACCACCTTTAATTGGAAAGTGTACTAAGTGTGGAGAGCCTTCAATTAATTTTACAATTTCTGAAGGGTCTATAAAAAAATATATTGATCCTTCTTTTAGGATTATTAAGGAGTATAGAGTTGATCCTTATATTATTGAAACTTTAGAACTTGCAAATCTAAGAGTTGAGGGAGTTTTTGGTAAAGAACTTGAACAACAAAAATCATTGAATGATTTTTTTGGTAAATAAATAATGGGCATAGATGAAAGAAAATTATTAGTTTTAGTGAAAGATTTTGAAAATATAGATGTTAGTTTGAAAAATATGTTTAGAGTATTTAATTTTAGAAAGAAAGTTTCTTTGAAAAATTTTAAATTAAATAGTTATGTCTCTTTATTTGAATTTGATGATGTTGAACATATGGTTATATTTTTTAGAAAATTATCCGATAGTTCTTCAAAGATTAAAAATGTTAGGTGTTATTTTCCTGAAGATTTTGATAAAATTTTAAATGAGTTAAAAGAATTAAAATATGTTATTTTGAATTAGAATTTTAACTATTTTTCTAAAAAATAATTAGATATGATTTTGTTTTCAGAGATTCTTAAATTTTCTGAAAGTGTTGCTTTTGAGACTTTAAGATGTTTTGCAAGTTCTGTTAAAGAAATTTTTCGAGGGTATGAAAAATAACCTAGCATATGAGCTGTTTCTAAAATTTCTTTTTGTTTTAATGTTAAATCTTCATTTTTATTTATTTTATCTGAAATTTTAATTATTTTTATTTTTTGAAATGC